>JABXGY010000046.1 GCA_016550395.1 archaeon
AATATACTGACGTACATACTGAACCAGTCTATCGTGAAAGCCGACTTGACTTTCTACTCCAAGATGAGAAGTTACCTCCCTGCTTAATTGAAGCAAAGTCATCAACTGATGCAGAAGACTCTATCGGTTACTTTCCACGGGCAGTGACAACGCGAGGACAACGTCATCTGCAGGAATTAATGCATGCAATAACTGATGGGTATCGTGCTGCCATTGTGTTCATAGTACAACGAACTGATGCCAAGAGATTGTGTCCAAATGATCGCATAGATCCCGCTTTTGGACAAATGTTACGACAGGCTGCAAAGAAAGGCGTGGAGACTTATGCATGGACGACCCAATTTCATGAAGCCAACTATGAAATTACCATCAACCGAAAAGTACCGGTTGATTTGACGCCTTAGATTTTATTAGCGAATCACGTAAATTGACCATATTTCTTAGTAGCAGTTACCATCGCACGAATGTTCTCTAAAGGTGCCTGAGGTGGAATTTCACAACCACTACTCAAAATATACCGCCCATCGGCACCAACGGCTTTGATACAGCTTCTTGATGCTTCTTCAACATCCTTCGGTGTTCCAGTGAGAAGAAGTTCAGCTGGATTAAGGTTTCCCATGAGAATTACCTTATTTCCCACCTTCTTTTTTGCCTCAATTAAATTGACTAGATGATCAAGTTCTAACACAGACACACCAGTCGCTGCCATTGAATCAAGAATAGAATTCGTATTCCCGCAAATATGTAATGAGGCAAAAGCTCCCGCCTTTTGAACAGCCTTTGTAATTGCAGTCAAGTGAGGTGCAGCAAAGGATTCGAAGGTCTTTGAACTAATTAAACTCCCACTAGCTGTAGGATCTGCCGTCACAATAACATTCACACCCATGCTAACATTAGCCAATGCATAGGCCTTAGAGGCTTCCATTGTAATTTCTGTGATATCACGGACGAACTGTGGGTCAAGAATCGTTGCCCTCATTAAATCATTAATACCGCATAATTGACCTGCTAATGTGAACGGACCTGGGCTGTAAGCAAATAATGGAACCTGACCTTCCACACTATCTTTGATTAATTCAAGTAATTTCATATGAAGTGGAAGCCGACCACTGCTTTGCGGATCTGGAATGGTGAGCTGATCTAAATCGCTAGGAGATTTTATAACATGTTCAGCGACTTGGGGAACTGAATCCTCCGGAAATCGCATTCTACAACCCATCGCTTCAGCCAACAAGTTAAAAGAACTTTCCCACCCCACATAGATAGCATCATACCCTAGCTCACGTTGTCCAGCTAAAAGGGCTTCTGCTGTTTTTTCGGGGCTATGTAAAGCTTCTACCAAGCCCACACCTGTTAACTGAGCAGTAGTATAGGTAATCTGAGGAATACATGGAATGCGGTCGGGTTTTTTCCCATTTAACACTGCCATAACTCGTTCAAAGTGGTCAATGGGGGTCATGAAGGCACTTCTCCAAATGTTATTCGGTAGGTTGTGAATGGTTGGTTCTATATGAATCCATTTCTCGATATATAAGGGAAAAAAGTGCAAGGACGTAGGCAGCATCTTTAAATTATCAAACGCCTAGGTTGCCCTGGGAATGCGCCTTCCCCCATTTAGCGGTTAGCATGGGTTCGGATCCGATTACAATGCCTGAAAATTCCCGACGTAAAACACAATCAGAAGCTAGCTCAGCAGAGGATGAACCACCTAAATGTCCCAATTGTGGGAGCACGAATTACATCATGACAACCTCGCGTGAGTTAGTCTGTGCTGACTGTGGGTTAGTCCTAAATGATGATGTAATTGATTTTGGCGCTGAGTGGCGGGAATTCTCAGCAGAAGAACGCGATAAAAGGGCACGGGCTGGACCACCTGCAACATTGACAATGCATGACAAAGGCTTATCTACGACAATTGACTGGCGGGACGTTGATGCTCGCGGACATCGACTCGATGCACGACGACGGGCAGAAATGCAACGAATTCGAAAATGGCATAATCGCAGCCGTGTCTATCAAGCCAGTGAACGTAACCTAGCCAGTGCCATGAGCGAACTCGACCGACTCGCTGGTCAATTAGACCTCCCCCAACGCGTACGCCAGACAGCAGCATTACTCTATCGTAGAGCCCTTGAAAAGAATCTTATTCGGGGTCGCAGCATCGAAGCCATCGTTGCAGCCTGTGTTTACGCTGCTTGCCGACTCACAAGCTTTCCACGGACCCTGGCTGATGTTGGACGCTATACTCGCGTAGGCCGAAAAGAATTGGGGCGTTCTTATCGCCTGATCGTTCGACGACTCGGGCTCCAAATGCCGGTCACTCAACCTGAGGACTTTGTTTCTCGGTATACTAATGCTCTAAAACTCTCACAACGTACACACGCTAAGGCGCTTGATATTCTTATGCAAGCTCGAACTAAGGGTATCACCTCTGGTAAAGATCCAACATGTATTGCTGCTGCAGCCATTTACATCGCCTCAATTTTAGAAGGAGAACGACGAACCCAACGGGAAATTGGCGAAGTAGCAGGGGTAACAGAAGTCACAGTTCGAAACCGCTACAAAGAACTAGTCCGGGCCCTCGATCTTGGAGTCGAAGTTTAACTTTCGTGAACCTATTTTCCCCACGAACTTTTCTAAGCAAAAGTACTTAAACTCGTAAGCATCAGAAGAATGAGATTTCCAGCAAAGACGGAAGAAGCCGTCTCTTTGCTCAAATGGATGAGATTAATTTGAAAAAACCTTCCATACTCATCTCCCTTTCTATAATCCTACTTACTCTCTGTCTACTTGGCAACTCTTCCTCCTGTGCAATGACGACTTCACCAAACACCTCACAACAACCTATCCATATCAATCACTTATCAATGACTCAATTAGGAACTCTTTCCGGAACTCCTGTTCCTACGCTTGTCCCTCAACCTCATTACAATGAAACGGTGGTTCTTATTGTAGATTCTGCCTTATGGATGAATGGTGCCATTCAGACAGCAGTGAATAATTATCGAACAGATCTCAATGATACCGGTTATCAGACCATCCTTCATACTAGTGCTGTGGCCTCTGTACAGGCTCTACGAACGCTACTTCAAAGCTGGTATACAACTAATAATATTACGGGGGCTGTACTCATAGGGCCTCTTCCCTTTGCATGGTACCATCATCCGATGAGTGGACAATTTTCTGCGGAAACCTTTGTCTGTGATTTGTATCTCATGGATCTTGATGGCAGTTGGTGGGATATCAACCCCACAGATGGGGTTTATGATAAACACAACGCCTCAACGGGTACCGATATTTACCCCGAAATTTATGTTGGTCGCATCGATGCCTCGACGCGAACGCTTGGCGGTACCAATATAAATAATATACTTAATCTCCTGGGTCGTCATTCAGCCTATCGGAGAGGTGGAGTCGCCAGAACACACAGTGCGATAACATACATTGATGATGATTGGTCAGGTTCAGGCTGGTCAAGCTGGCTTAATAACGCTTATACCAACCGAACCAATGTCGAATTCCCTACAACAGCAACGACCGGACCAGATTGGTTAAACAATCGGCTAGTACAAGATTATGAATTTGCTCATCTATGTGCACATAGTAGTGCTCAAAAAGGACCTTGGCCTGATGCGCGACATTACTTCGGTCCGGGAGGGGTTGGAGAAGGTCAAGTCAGCGAAGTTCAAATTCACGGTCAACAACCGACCTTCAACTTCTACAACCTGTTCGCCTGTTCAGGGGCGGATTGGTCAACACCTGACTGTCTCGGCATGACCTATCTGTATTCTAGTGCCTACTCGTTAGCAGTGATTGGCTCTACAAAAACAGGAGGAATGCTAGGTGGAACTTCTCTCTATAACAGTATGGGCAACAACAAGACACTTGGCCAAGCAGTGAGTGACTGGTTTCAAGGAATGACCACTTATGCAGGGCTATATCTCGAATGGTTTTATGGGATGACACTCATGGGCGATCCATTTCTCACAATACATTATGATATCACTGTTCTGCCAACAGTAATTTCGTCACCCACACATCCTAATCAGGGTCAGTGGTATTGGAATGCTACACCTCAATTTACGTGGACGATCCCATCCGATGTTAATGGTATCACGGGTTACTACTACATCCTTGACAACAATCCCTCCACTGTTCCTACAGCCGTCACAGGTACTTATACTATAGGAAATATCTTCACACCCGCTGCACCTATCGCCGATGGACAATGGTTTTTCCATGTTGTGGCTTTAGACTTAGTTGGCAATGTTGGCACTCATGCTGCCCATTATCAAGTGAATATTGACCGTTCAGGGCCTGTTACAACCATCCTCTCACCTAGTGCTAACTTCAATAGCTCCTCGAACACAGTGACAGTCTTTTGGTCTGCTAATGATGCGGGAATTGGTTACATGGGTTCTGCAGTGTGGTTAGATGCAACAATGAATGTATATTCAGGACCTAACTTGAACACAACTTTAACAGGTTTAACCCAGGGTGCCCATCTAATCAATATCACTACTACCGATTTATTGATGTATACCCAGAGTGCCTGGATAACTATTCACGTTGATCTTATCGACCCATCCTGCACAATCATTTCCCATTCGGATGGGGCAACGGTTAGTGGTAGCTTTCTTCTATCGTGGACAGCAACTGACATTGGATCAGGGTACCATTTTGCTGAAGTTTATGTTGACAATTCCCTGGCTACTACTGTACTGGGGCCAACGAAAAACGCAACAATATCAGGACTGACTGACGGAACTCATGCACTCAATGTAACTGTTTATGATTGGTCGGGGAGGACAACGTCTGATCAAATATCAGTTACTTCACAATCAGTACCTCCTATTCCTGGTTTCCCCATCGAAGCAATCATCATTGGAGCAGTTATTGCCTTAGGATTCGGAATTTATCATCGTCGGAGACAAAGACCAACGTAAAATATTACTGGGCGCCTTCCAGGTGTCCCCTTTCCCTTTCTTTCCTGCTGAAATAGAAGTATCTGCTATTTTCGTTTGTTACCCTGGTTGTTGAGTAATACTTCACATTTTTTGAAAAGTTGGTCGATATTCTGGGCGAAAAGATGGCTGGGACTTACCTGCACGAGAATTTGGCGGCTCCCCAGTTCGATTAATCGCGTGAAGAGTGGAATCACCGATGCCACTGGAACTTTATATTCAGTTTCTAAATCGCGTTTCACTTCATCGAAATCATAAATTCCGGGACATTTATTGCACACGATATAGGTTGCGGGGACACCCAATTTTTTAGATAAGGCTAACGTTATCGCTGTGCCCAGAAAGTCTTGTTGATCCAATCGCATAATGACAAAAAGGAGGTCAGTCGTTGCCATTGAAAGTAGCGTTTCTTGATCAAGTCCTGGATGAGTATCGATGAAAAGGTAATCGAGTTTTTTCGCTTCCATAATCCGTTTAAAGCCACGGCGAAGATCAGCAACCTCATAGCCCTCTCGGATAAGAGTCGAAATATCATCCGCATTAAGGCTAGCTGGAATAACATGCAAACTGCCTGATCGGAGCTTCATGGGTTTGGTGTGATCAATGGTGGCTTTTTCAATAGTACATTTTTTTCGCAAATAATCATTCAGTGTATAGCGGAACCGCTTATCCCCTAGCCCAAATAAGACATGAAGACCTGGGCTTTGGATATCGGTATCCATCACACCAACGTTGCGCCCCTTACTTGCAGCCCAGAGTGCTAGATTTGCAGTCAGATTGCTTTTACCAGTTCCCCCCCGGAAGCTGTGAATCGTGATTATTTTTCCCATCAAGAGCCACACTCAATTTCATATGTGGTAGACACACTTTGAAAACTTATGCGGAATCGTTCATTCGGGTGATAGAATTTTGCGGATTTAAAGCATTGGTTTAGGTCAACCATTCAACGTTATCACCTAATTTTCTCAGAATGGTGACTAACTTCTCTTCTTCAACACCAACGCGATTAGCAATATCCAGGGTTGAGTTATTTCCGTCACAGAATATCTTTGCTTGTTCAAGGATTAAGAATTCATCTCGGGGTAAGCCAACCGTCTCTAAGTATGCAATGAATCGTGGGTCATGCGCGGCAAGTTTCGGATAGAATTTAACTCGTCGAATATAACCTCGTTCTGGGAGATAGGTAAGGATTTCAGATAACTGACGGCTTTGCACTCCCGTATGGGTTCGAATTTCTTCAACAGTTGAGTACCCGTCTATTGCTCGGAGGACGTCAACTCCTGAGTTTCCAAATAAATTCCCGAATTCACGAGCTGGACCAGTGCGTTCAGCAAAAAGGGTACTCTCCATCATCGGATTTGAAGTGAAAACTTCATAATCGGAAAAAACCCCAGCTTCTTTGGTTTTCGGTTGAACTTTGACAATGTTGGAATAATCTATGTTTCCTAAACCATAAATGAAAGGAGAGATAATCTCAGCGCACCGACCCACATGGAGATCTTCTCGAATAATTGCCAGAAGTATAAAGGATGGTTTAACTTGATGAAGGAATAGTTTTGTTCCCTCATCTAAAGTCGTCTTAGACACAGCAAAATAACTTGGAAGCTCCATATCCTGAGATTTTTGTAGTTGTTTGGTTGCGACTTCAAATTCATGTGGCTGTAATTTTGATGCGATAACAAACCCATCATCACTTAATAACGCGGTCCGTAAAATACCTGGTTTTCCTTCGATTAAATTCAGAAGATCCTCGGCTTGTTGATAAATTTCGGGAGGTAAGATCGCCATTGGATAACGGGATTTGATTTTAGGAATTTTATCATATTTGCCCAGGATTTCAATCACGTATTCACGAAAACCTCCAAACAAATGTGAAGGTATAACTGATTTTTTGAGAACCTCGGTATATTGTTTTTCGAAAGCCTGAGCGATTTCTTTCATGATTACCCTGTAGATATGTTCATCATCCTCTTGTCCAATTACAATGATAAACAAGAGGTCAGCACGACTTTCATACACGAACTTATTTTCAGCAAACGTGACAACCTGAATATGACCTTCACCAATCTCTTCAGCAAACCCTGCCTGCGCGGACAAGAAACCGGCTACTAATGCATCAAGTTTAGGTGCTCCATCTGGTGCGAAATTGAAGAGGGGCATGCCACCTTTTCGTAACACAATAATTTCTTTAACTGGCAAACACTGTCACCAAGATTGGATGGTAGTAAAACCGCATCCTGATTAACCTTTGTGTCATGGACAAATTTTACTCATTTTTTACCTATCTGAATGCTTACTTCTGAAATGCTTATAATCCCTCTCTTCTATTGTTCTGAGGATATCAGGCGACATTACACTGGGAGACCTGATCAATGAAACTTGATTCGAATTGGCTTGCTGCAGCAATCTTTACTCTCCCTTTTGCGTGGATCATTGCTTTCCTCTTATTCCTTCGACCATTGGTCTTATCAGAGCTAATCTTTTTTTATCCAATAATCAGTGGGTTAATTCTTGGGCTTTGGGTTGGAGGAATACTTAGTGATAAGATTAGAAATAGCAGTTTCATTTTGGTTTTAATTGAGATTATTTTACTTGTATTCGGAATTGGTCAATTTTTGCTTCCTTCTATTTTTTGGGTATCATCACTTGGATTTGTGACGCTGTTCCTTTTGTTCTTGCTCTTTGGGGCAGGTCTGACCGTAATTACCATCTTTCTCAATCAATTAACTTCGAGTACCAACCGAGGTCAAGTAGCTGTTATTGTCACAGTCCTTACTTTGGTGATTGGAGGTATACTATCTTATATCTGGCACCTCTATTATACAGCATTTGCTCCAAGTGTAACTGCTGCACTACTCCTCTTCGTTATCATAATCTATTTCTTCGTACAACCCGGGAAGAGGGAACTCCAAACTTTCATGGTACCCGGATCAATTCTTCCCTACGCGATTTGGTGGATAATTTTCCTAACTGCATTTGGTCTATATTCTTGGGCAACACCCGAATCGCTACGTCTTTTATTTAACAGTTTTAATCCACTGAGTAATAGTCTGATTGCTCCTGAACTGGTCCTCGTTGGAATTGGTGGGGCTACATTCGTGTTCACTTTCCTTCAGGATAGACTTGGAAGAAAACACATGTTTACAGTAGCATCAGTCCTACTTGGGATTCTATGCATTTTTGGTAGTGCACAATTTGCAGATTTTCTTCCGATATTACAACATCTTCCTTTTGAGACAGCCGTTATAGTAGATCAAAATCTCCGAATGACAATTTCCATTG
>JABXGY010000331.1 GCA_016550395.1 archaeon
AGTCTCGATAAAACCAGGGACTAGTACAATAGCTACTATACAGAGAATAAAAACTCCCACTACTCCAAGCACAAAACTCATGGGATAATGGGCGAGTTCCCAGGGAAGTATTCCCCAATACACTAACCATATTTCATATACGACTCGGACAAAATTTGCAACAAAAAGCATAATTGTGACAACTATTACTGCAAGAATTTTTCTAGGCCATGTTCCTCGTGGCAATGGTAAAATCAATCCAGCAAATACGGCGATTACTTGAATACCTGTACATTCACGTACTATTTGGAATTGTTGGAATCCAATGACTGCAACATAAACGGCTCCATTCAACCAATCGACAATGATAACTGAAGGAATACCTATCCATGTAAGTAAAATTGCAGAAACGTGAGCAGTGGGTATAGCAAGAATGTAGGGTTGGGGTAAGAAGTAAACTAAAAGCGTTACAATTACAGCAATACATAGGTACAAAACAAGTGCTCTGGGAGTCGGTCTTTCCATGTCTTCAGAATCCTCTTCAGCTTCGCTAGTTTCGTCGTCACGGGCTGTTGTTATATTGTCCGTGATCATTGGGTTCACCGTCTTGACCGCTGGTGGTATTGCCTTCATTTTAGGATTAAATCTGCTGGGAGAAACTCTTGTTCTTGTTGGTGTGTTTCTCTTTGCGTTCACAATGTTGTGTTATTTGGCTGCACGTCGCAACCAAAACCAATAAGTTCCTACTCCTGTTTTCACATTTTTAGACTTATCCATTCTCTAACCTCAGATTTACCTATTTATAATAAATTCAGAATCATTTACTTCCAAATAGGCAAGAGAAACACAAATTTAGCCCCTTTAGAATAGTCGTTTTCGATTCGGTTCTCAACCCAGATTCGACCACCATACCTTCGAATAATACGTTGAACCAGCGTTAATCCAATTCCAGATCCTTGCGCTTTTTCACCAACCCGACGGGTATACCTAGCGAAAATGAGTTTCTTCATTTCATCTGAGATTCCAGGACCTTGGTCGGTAACTTCAATTCTAAGAAATCGTTTGTTATCATCCTGTTTAGCATTGACTTCAATCTCAACTTTTTCTTTTCGATCGAATTTAGTTGCATTATGTAACAGGTTATAAAAAAGATCAACAAGTAATTCATCAGCTAAGATTTTGTATTTTTCAGGATGTATGTTTGTTTGAACCCGAATAGTCTTCTTTGGAAATGCTTGTTTAACGGCATTTAAAGCGTTCTGGAAGTCTGGTTCTATATCCCGCGCTTCTAGTAGGGGTTGTGTTGCATCAATTCGTGAAAATTTTCTAACTCGACCAATTAGAGCAGAACTCCTCTCAACTTGTTCTAATGCAACCTGAAGTTGTTCACGAAGTGGTTCAGGCACATCCGGATCATAAAGCTGTAATTCTAATGCAGATAAGATGGCCTGGTTGATATTACTTAGATCATGGGCCATTAAATCAGTGAAAAATTCCGCCCGAGCTTTTGCTTCCTCAAGCTCTCTTTCTGCTTCTTTGCGTTCTGTGATATCACGGGCAACTAGTATAAAGCCGATTGGTTCACTTTCTGTTCCACGAAGAATTGATGCACTGATATCAGCTGGAAAAGTTAATCCATCTTTTTGGATTAATGTAAATTGTATTGGTTTAGCCACACCCGTTTCTTTAGTGGTTTCCAGGTTTTCGATTGCTTTTAATCGATCCTCTGGAACTACGAATTCAAAACAACTCTTTCCGATTAATTCATCTATTGTATCATATCCAAGTAATTTAATTGCTCGATCGTTTACTAAGGTGATTTTTCCCTCTGGATCAGTAACTGTGATAGCATCAGGTGAGGTTTCTACGAGTGCACGATAACGAGCTTCAGATTGTTTGAGACTTTCGTCTGCAATCATTCGTTGAGTAATATCGCGGCAAACTCCCCGATATCCAATAATTTGATTTGATTCATCGAAAATGGGTCGTGAACTCGTTTCAAGAATCAGGGTATTTCCGTCACGGTGGAAGAAGTGATTGACTAAACTTCGGATTGAGCGGTTTTGGCTACCAAGTTGAGAAAATGTGCTTTTTACCTCATCAATTTCTGCTGGTTCCATTAAATCCCATAGTTCTCGTCCGATAATTTGTCCAGCCGTATAGCCTAATATATCCTCAACTGAACAATTAGAATAAGTGAATTTAAAATCATGGTTGACTTCCCAAACCCATTCAGCGGTGTCTTCAACTAATAAACGGAATTGTTCTTCTGACTTTTTAAGCGCCTCTTCAGCAATTCTTCGTTCAGTGATATCTTCACCTGTTGTTAATGCTCCAATTATATTATCTTCATTATCAAACAGTCTTGTTGAGTGCCACGAAATTAGTCTTTCATCTCCGTCCTTGGTGATTATTGCATTTTCGACAAAGGTTTTTGGTTCAATTTCACCAGCCATGATTGCACGAAATGTTTCTTTCATGTCGTCGCGTATATTTTCAGGAACGCATGTATCAAAGTAGTTTTTACCTAAGAGTTCCTCTTCTGTGAAACCAAACACTTCGGTGGCTTTTCGATTGACCATTGTAATGTGTCCTAGTGTGTCAACGGCAATGAATAGAACTCCAGCCATATCGAGGTACATCTGTGTTTGATCTCGTTCCCTTCGTATTGCCTCATCAGCAACCTTCCGATCATGTATGTCAACAATAGTTGCTTGTGTAGCCTGCTGACCTTGAAAATCAATTACAGCTAAGGAAAGTTGAAACCAGCGAATACTGCCATCCTTGAGGACTCCTCTCAGCTCAAGACTCGATGATATAGGTTCTCCTTGGATAATATTTTGAAGTTGCTCCCAGGGTAAATTTTGATCCTCGGTGTGAATTATCTTAAAAATTTCCCAGGGGCCTAAGGCTAGTATCTCTTCTTCAGTATAACCACTAATTTGTAAAAAGGCGGGATTGACAAAAACCACTCGTCCATTTTGGATAATGAACAAGCCCTGAAGTGATTGATCAACAAGACTATGATATGCCTCTTCTGTCTTCGTCCGCTCAGTAATATCACTGGTAACTTCAACACATCCAGTGATATTTCCTTCTTCATCTTTAAGCGGATAACCACGAATGAACCAGATTCGACCATCAGGAGTTCTCATTTCTCTCTCTTGAATCTCACCAGTATTTCGGGCTTCGACCACTGGACAACCTTCACAGGGATTCTCTCGTTGATTCCAGATTTCATAACAAAATCTTCCAGTAATTTCATCAAGTGAGAGATTCACTGAATCTGCAGCAGCTTGATTTGCCCAAATAATTCGGTTATTATTATCCTGATAGATTACATGTTCAGAAATACAATTTAAAATGACAGCCTTTTCTTCACTCGCTTTTTTCAAAGCTAACTCACTGTCTAGTAATGCCCGCTCGATGTTTTTGCGTTCACTAATGTCTTTCTGAATAGATATTGAATAAAGGAATTTTCCCTCATCATCTTTAATCGCATTTGCACTAAGTAAGACTGTTCGTTGGTGACCTTCCTTATTTTGAATAATCAATTCTTCTTCAGAAATAGAACCGTTTTCCTTCCAGGTTTGGAAAATCTCTCCTACCTTTTCCTGACACTCAGGAGCATAGATCGAACGAATGTGTTTACCGATTAATTCAATGCGACTATATCCTAAAGCCTGAAGGGCTGCTTGGTTAACATCGAGAATGATTCCTTGGGGAGAGACCATATAGCAATACAAGGGAGCATGTTCGAAAAATAAGCGAAACCGGTTATCCTCTTCATTCTCCCTGGAATCTTGCGGGTTTCGCCCATTCAAGGACATAATCTTACACCATGACAGAGAAGCTAATCAGTTTCAAACTCTAGAGTGAGGAGTATTTCTAAACCGAGTGAATAGTCTTTCATATTCCCTGAAGTCAATTGACTCCAACAACTCTCTGTTTGATGACAGTAAATATCTGTTTCGGGTTTTTCAAAAAACAGTTCGAAAATCTAAGTGAATCACACCTAAATCTCCAGAACTTTTAAATATCGCATTTAGGCACCGGAAATCGTTCTCGTCATTAAGGACGGGAATCCCCACTTTCTGAGGGGAAGAAAAACAGTATTCGTAGAAGTATTATATTTGCTATTATAGATGCCGGTGACAAGCCGTGAGTAAAATTGAGATAACATCAACAGAATCCCGGGTGTTCCCACCTCCCAAAGCCTTTAGCAAACAGGCTCATATCAAGAACATGGAAGAACTAGGTAAGCTTTACCAAGAATCCATTACTGATCCTCCTGCCTTTTGGGCTAAACAGGCTGAGA
>JABXGY010000332.1 GCA_016550395.1 archaeon
AAAGTTGTAGATGTAACTTTCATCTCACTTTCCTTTGAGAGGAGCTGCCTGAAGCTCCCCTGTAACATAAGAGACTGGGCGAGGATATCAATATGAAATTAGGCGAAGTTGCGCGTCATGTAATCACGTTTTTGCGGGAACATCCTGAACAGGAATATACCGCAAATACTCTCCTTATGCATCTAGGCTTGCCACTCCAAGAAAAACGCCGACTATACGATGTCATTGAAGTGCTATGTTGTGTTGGATTAGTGGATATCCGGAAAGAGGCACGGAAACGATATTTCCATTGGAAGATACAAGCATCCGCACCTCCATCGGAATCACTTGAGATGGATCTTCCTCCTGATCCTCTTTTCCATGAAGCTGGAACTATCCTTCATCTGCTCCTTCATTTAGGTCCAACAGCGTTTCAAGAACTAAGTAACGATTCGGCAATTGAAATGCTAGAACGAGACGTGAAACGAACGGTTTGGGGAGCTAATGCTGTTAGTGTTATCAAAGTTGCTCTCCAAAACCAACAGGGTCGGGTTTTAAAAGAGGCCTCAGCTGGGACAGCACAAGCAGCAGTTTATTAGATGCTTGACCAGCTGAACTAACCAAAAGCGAGTACTAAAAAAAGAGTCGATTCTTTCCTGTTAATTTTATTCTTCAGCTAAATCCTTTCGAACTGCTTCATAGAAGCTAACTTCATCTTCGCCCCGTCGCTTCACAGTAATTTTTGGTTCCACACCTTCTAATTTCCGCTGGACTAATAACACACCTGCTTTTGGTATTCGAGTTACTAATTGGCGTCGTAGGAAGAGGGTAATTGCTAAATCTTCAATACGGTTAGCAATATCTGGTTTTGTCTTCTTGAGTTCCTCGAGATAATCCACGGCATCTGGGAGAAAAATCGCTTGGACAACTTGTTCGCGTTCTTTTTCCCTTTCAATTCTTACTGAGTTTGCGGCTTCACGTCGTTGCTTTTCATCAATCAGAGCCTGAAGTTTTCGCTCCCGAATGCGTTTAAGTTCATCTGAGCCCTTCGACATACAAAGCCACCCACGGTGTAGGTGAGGCACCCAGTCCAGTACTTTTATAGGTTTCGGGTTTTCTCTCTTCCACCTCAGAAAAATCCTCTATAATCAGGGTGCCACAATGAGGCGAAGCCGTATCATCACAATCTTAACCCTTATCCTTATCTGCGTTCACATACTTCACGTACCTTTCCTTCCTATCAAATTAGACTTCAATCCACATCATTCCTCTAATTTTAATCAAGTAACCTCCAAAACATTACAGAATCCATTAGAGTTCAATGGTACTCGTGCCTATACTTACCTTGAAGACCAGTGCGCTTTCGGTCCTCGTCCACCTGGTTCAAGTAATTTAACAGCATGTGGAGATTATATCATCACAACATTAGAAAACCAAGGCTGGACCACCCAAACCCAAACCTGGGAATATCAATCTACCTCTCTACGCAATATCATTGCTGGATCTAGCCCAACTCCATTGTATGTTTTGTTAGCGCACTATGATACCCGCCCGATTGCCGACTATGACCCGGATCCAGTAAACCGTACACGTCCAATTCTCGGAGCCAATGATGGGGCGAGTGGTGTAGCAGCTCTCCTTGAGTTGGCGGCAGTGCTCCCTGAGGAATCGAAAAATTTTGTGACTTTACTCTTTGTTGATGCTGAGGACTCAGGTAACTATAATGGGTGGGAGTGGATTGTTGGCTCTACTTACTATGTAAATAGCCTTAGTTCCATTCAGAAGGCCAACATACGTAGTGCGGTCCTTCTGGATATGATGGGTGATGCTGACCTCCAATTAAAACGTGAACAAAGTTCAACTCCTGCTCTAGTCGATGTCATCTGGACAATTGCTGCTGACTTGGGTTATGATGAGTTCTTTCAAGATGTAGGGGGGTTTGCACTCATTGATGATCATCATCCCTTTCTTAGTGCTGGGATTCCAGCTATTGATATAATCGATTTTGATTACCTGTATTGGCATACTCAAGCGGATACTCCAGACAAATGCTCACCAGATTCACTTGAAGTTGTGGGGCGTGTCGTAGAGGATTTCATTCAAAAACAATTAATTCAACCAACTAACTTCAAACCCAATGGACTCACAGAGGTGTGGCTAATTTTTGCTATAGCAGGATTTATGGTAGCTGTTGGTTTGTTAGTTTTAATCATTTACCGTCGAATAAATCAACGGAAAGGTGAATGAATCAAACTATTAGTCTAGAGTAAGAAAATTGGAGACGAAACCAAA
>JABXGY010000333.1 GCA_016550395.1 archaeon
CCGTGATAGACCACGGGGACCCTGTCCGGTTCCTTCAGTTTGATCGCATCGATAAGTCGCGTAACCCTTTCCTTATACAGTGCTTCCGCTTCAGGACTGTCGAAACTCACATCCTCTGGTGACAACCATCGCTTGAATCGTTCTTCCCTCTTTTCATCAGGGGATAATTCGGACCAGTCTTTTCCCATAATTCCCTTCTCCTAAAGTTTTTGGGGTGCAAAGCATAAACGGTCTGACATGTCAAAATGGGGGCAAGTCCACTCTTGACTCACCATTAAATTCAACTTCAAATTCTCAATCCGTTTTCTGAAAATGCACAGCCCTCGGCCATGAGCTCGGGCCGAATGGCGAGCGAATTCTCCCGCTCAGAAAGCGGGACTTAGTGAGCGAATTACAATAGAAAAAAACTTCCTTACATTTGGAAGATTCCCCGTGGGATTGTCGGAGCCTTGCGGACTTGTCCGCCTGTGTCTTGGCGGAGATCCCGCCCGATAGGGGCGGGGCCACGGGGAGCTTCAATTTCCGATCGGTGATAGCTTTTTGTTTTACCCTTTCAGTTACCGTACTAACAGAACTGTAATTATTAATGCAGAACTCTCGACCGATTTCCTCCAACTTACTTCACATCAATTATTGTTTAAGGATTGTCCCCCTTTTACGCTGAAGGCTCATAACTTTTGTTCTACTTCAAAGGTTGTTTTTTTCGCAATCACTGCACAGCATGTGTTATTTTTGAGGCAGGTATTCAACCTTTAGAAAGGGAATGAAATTACCTTTTTTGACCGTTGCTTCATCAGGCTGTTTGCTCACATTAATTTTGGCTGAGGCCATCTGATATTGCATGCTCGGCCAGAAATGAGTTTCCACTTTAATCACGTACACGCCGTCCTTTACCCGCTTTTTATCATGGCCGGTGAGATCCCAGAGATAACTGTGTTTTCCGCAGTCGATACTGGCACCTGTGGTAGCGTCAGGCTCGAAATTAGAGGCATTAGCCCACTCAGGCAGTTGTACCTGCCTTTCCTTGACAAATGCAGAGAATCCTGAAACATAAAGCGTCCTCACAAAGTTGCCCTCAGCATCCTCGACCCACACAGCGGTCTGTGGTGGTATCTCGTCCCGAAATCCCAGTTGAAAGGTAACCACCACTTTATCTTTTTTGAAAGCTGAAACATCGACCATACATTCACGGCTTACATATTCCTGAAATACCTGTTTTGCCGCTTCAGTATTTGGATATTCTGTTACCACCTTGATCCACAGCGGCAGCGCTTTCTTGCGATAACCGAATCCCAAATGATACATGGCCGTGGCGCGAGTGGAATCAGGCAAAGACTTGTCATTCATCACCAATTCCAAATCAGCGATGCCCTGGTCCAACTTCCCCACAAAGAAGGGAAATTGGACCGACATTATGCCACGGTACAAACGCAGTTCTTTATTCTCTGGATCCAATTCAACCGCACGTTCAATATGTTTCATGACTCCAAAGGCGCCTTTGGTGCGGAATTCCTGATCTTCGTAAATTCGCTCGTCATAGCCTGGTTCCACATCTCCACCAATAGCCATGGCCAGCAGGAAGTGTGCACGGGAACTTTCTGGGTTCAAACTTATAGCCTTCGTGAACGTTTCTCTGGCGGCTACATAATTCCCTGCTTCAAGCTGATCTTCACCCAGTTTCAGTAGCGAATCGAGTTCCCCTGGCTTTTCTTGACTCTTCTCTTTAGGTTTGGGGCGCGCCTCTGTGATTTTGACTTCTTTTAGCTTCTCTCTTGCTTCTTCGGCGGCAGTACTTTTGGGAGAGATCTCGATGATTTTCTCCCATACGGCTTGGGCTTGCTGCGATTGTTTCTGCAGCTCATACCCTTTGGCCAGATATTGATAGGCGCTCACCAACAGCTCTGGCTTCACTTTGTCTGGGTCTTTTTCGCAAATCTCGACTGCCTTCTCCAAGTGCTCAACGCCCTGATCCAGTCGACCTAAAAACGTGGGGACTGAGAGACCAATAATCCCCCAGTAAAAACGCACAGTATGATTTTCCGGATCAAGCCTGACTGCTTTGTCCAGATGAGTAAACCCTTCCTGTACTAACTGCATTTTTTCCATCATATCTTGACCTCTCACCCGCCCGTTGGCCTTGTACGAGCCCCAGTGTGGCGTAAGCTTCGGCGGATTGCGGGTAGTTGGTGACGGCTTGCTTCAAAACTTCCGCTGCTTCGGACAGCTTGCCCTGCCCCCGCAACGTATTGGCCTGATTGACCATGTCCTCGAGACTTTGCGGTTGCGCTAACAGGATGGGAGACCAGGCCAATAAAAC
>JABXGY010000334.1 GCA_016550395.1 archaeon
CCTATCATGCTGATGCTATCATCACGGATCTTGCCCTCAAATCATCCCTGTTCCGACGTTGGCTTAGCCAGGTTTACTGGCTTTCTCGTCATGCTGCCGCAAACATCGCTAAGCATCTAATCGTAACGTCTCCCATCTATCTTGAAAGTTCTCCTTTCCTCCAACGATATCGTGATAAAACTTCAGTCATTCCCGCCTCCGTGAATCCTTACTATCTGACACCCATCAAAGAAACACGACAAGCAAAGGAAAACATTGGCTTCTCTCCTGACGATCCGCTCATCCTCTTTGTGGGTCGTTTAGTTCCCTATAAGGGGCTTCATGTGTTACTGCGGGCGTTCCACCAAATTCACAATCAACTTCCCAATGCCCAACTCGCTATTGTAGGCGCTGGACCTCAACACAATCAACTACAAGAACTGAGCCACAAAATTGGTCTGGCAAAAGCTGTCCGATTTCATGGCGTCTTATCGCAACGACACCTGCGCGATATGTATTCTGCTTGCGACGTCTTCGTCTTACCTTCCCGCTCACGATCCGAAGCCTTTGGAATTGTTCTACTAGAGGCTATGGCCCGTGGGAAGCCTGTCGTTGCTACTCACGTCGGAGGTATCCCCTACGTTGTTAAGGACCAAACCACAGGCATCTTAGTTCCCCCCTATGATCCAGTTCCCCTGGCGAAAGCAATCATCCAGCTTCTCCAAGATACAAGTTTCAGAAAAAGATTAGGCGAAGCTGGGCGAAAACGGGTTCTCAAACACTTCACAAGACAACCTACCACACGCCAATTAGAACAACTTTATCTTGACTTAATTTCCTAGCACCTCTCATTTTTCCGATAGTCTTCTATGTTAAGAACTCAATAAACCAGGAAACAGGTCTGGATATAGGATGAAGCACTTGGCTCAGAGTCAGTAATGCCTGGACATCTTTGGGATTAAGAACCCTACTTTTTACTAGCCACCAAAGATAGAGAAGGGCAAGGGGAACCAAGCTAAGGATGATCATAACTTGGAACAGCCAAGAGACCAGCCCTACAAGACTCCACAAATAGATGAGTAACCCTCCCAAAATGAGTATTACAAAGGATAACATGGCAATAATCAATAGCACTCCAACAGCTTTGGGCATAAAACGCGTAGAAATTTGGAAGTTCGTCCGCCGCCGATATAATAACGAAAAAATTACTAAAAACGGAATTCCCACCAACCAAATAAGCGCTACTACTGATTCTCGCCAGATTGGGCACAAAAACCACAACGTAACAGAAACCACTACCGTCCAAGCCACATAGGTCACTAACACTTCACGGATATTTCCAATCCCAATTAGTGTATCCATCATCATTGACGACAGAGGATAGACAACAAAACTCCCAGTCATTAACACTAGAAAGGGAACTGCAATTAACCCTGGACCTGCAAACAGAACCACGAGAATCGGTGTCGCATAAAAGACCAACACTACAGCGATAAATGCACTAAAGACAAATCCGAACTTCCAAGCTCCACGCATATACGCTTTAATTGATGCCCACGCATTCCTTGCCACATCACCAGAAGTCCGAGGCATCAACACCCGAAATGGCGCTGCCTGCCCTCGCTGAACATACAGTGCAACACTCAAAGCCAAACCTAAACCTGCCAGAATCATATCTGAAGTCCGAAATTGATTCGCAATTAACAACGGAACATTCAGAAAGACAGCTCCCATCAGTGCAAGCAGTAACGCCTGCACTCCAGTGCTAACAATTGGTTTTCGAGTAAAAGAAACGTACTCTATCGTTTTCTCAATTCGGTATTTGTGCAGTAACCTGAGAAGAATGATTACCTCAAAGAAAATGGTGACAACAGAAACCACAATGTTCAGTAGAATAACTGCGATTAATGTCATGCTTCCTAATATGAATAACATCGCCAATGTAATGAAGTAAAGACCATGGTACAAGCCCATGGCTATAGTACAATAACGCATCTGCTGCATTCCCCGAAATACTCCCTGCAGCACCGTACTCACAGCCGTCAGAGGAACCGTGAACAATGCAAGTTGAAACAACGGCACAGCATATACAGGTACAAAGAAGTTGAGAGGAAGCCACACGATAAGAAAATAAAAAATAGCGAGAACACCCAAACTCGCTAGCACACTGGCAAAAATCGCCCAAACAATGAGTCGATATAGAAAAGGAGAGCGTCGGCTTATAACCTCTGGCATATGCTTCATTAATGCTACATCAATCCCCACGATTCCAACTGGAATGAGTAAATTTACCCATGTAAACAGCAGAACGTAAAGATAGAATTCATAAATTGGGGCCTGGGGTAATCCCCGAACAATCACAATAGATGAGGCGATGCCAAAAAGCACAATTATGAGGATAGTGATTGCTTCAGCAACGATATTTTGAGCAAAGCGGGGTTCTACGCCAGCGAGCCCATCACTACTCGGATCTTGTGTTACTTTGTTCGCAGACACGTCCGATAAACTCCTTCAGTTAACTGACCGACCCGCTCCCAGGTATGATACATATTCACGTAACGCTGACCTGCACGACCCATATTTTGAAGCTCTGCACGATTATTTATCCAATTCTTAAGTTCCTTCGAAATTTGATATGTGTCAGGGCGAGTTAAAATAATTCCAAATGAGGGTTGCAGGACTTCGCGCACACCTCCAACATCTGTCGCCATTACCGGGGTTCCTGTTGCAAGAGCCTCTAATAATGTCGTCGGAAGTGTCTCCGTGAATGAAGGAATTACATACAAATCCAAGGAAGCCATGAACGAGGGCATTTCATCGTATTCCAAGGGTCCAAGCAATGTTACATTCTCTAAGCCCTTGACCTCCAGGAGTTGTTTTCGTTGGTTGCTTGCAGATATCTCTCCGGCGATTAAAAGATGTACGTCAGAATGATAAGATAACTGGACCATCGCCTGTAGGAGTTGATTGATTCCCTTTTCTCGAGTTAACGCACCTGCATATCCTATGACAAACGTATCTTTCGCTAAATCAAGCTGTTTACGAAAATGTGGTCGGGCATTCGAATTAAATCGGGTCACATCAACTGCATGTGGGATATGAACCACCCGTTCTGCAGGTACTCCTTCTGCCCGTAAAACTTGTTTAGAACGCTGAGTGAGACAAATAATCCGTGAGAAGGGACGATGAAGCGCCCGCGCCTCTAAAAACCGAAAGAAACGAGCACGAAGTGGATTCGATTCTAATTGAAACCATTGTTCTTCAACATGCGATAACACCGACACAAGAACAGGGATATCGAGCCGATTTCCTGTCCGTAAGGCAGCTTCCGATGCAATTGGAGGGACTGTATGAATGATGTCCGGAAGCCAATTCAGGGCAAATTTCCGAACGGCAGGGATATACCGCATCATAAAAGCAAAACGGCTTATAACAGTCGAATAAGAACGGCTCCGAAGTTCTCGACGAACCGGCACTAATCCAACCGTATTTGGAGACGCAAATTCAGACCCCGCTACCACTCCGCTCAGAATCATAACTTGGTGTCCATGTCTTGTGAGCCAATCACTCAGTTGTGCCCAATACTTTGGACCACCCCCTGTCTCTTTAGCATGTGACTCAACAACCATAAGAACTTTCACAGATATTCCACCATCTTAACACGGCGAAGACAGCTACTCGAATAGGCTAGCAGACGGAATTATTATAAAAGCTTGGGCAAGCCCATTTACTGATATGATTAAGTAAGGTGACAAAGATTGTCCAAATCCCGCACGACAAAGAAGACCACAACCGCTTCCAAACCCAAAAGTAAAACGAAGGCTAAACCCAAAAGCACAACCAAGAAAAAACCTAAAGCTAAAACCGAACCTGCAGTGCTGAAAGAAGGCGACTTTGTTCTAGCAGATTTAGTCGGGTTTACTCATGAAGACCACAAACTCTTTGATACGACTAAAGAAGATGTAGCCAAAGCCGAGAATGTCTTTGACGAAGAAGAGATCTATCAACCTCGCCTCGTTATCCTTGGTCAAGGTATGATGGTCCCAGGTGTAGATGAGGCGCTTATCGGAATGAAAGTCGGAAGCACGAAAAAGGTGGTTCTGGAACCTGAGAAAGCTTTCGGGGTTCGTGATGCGAGCCAAGTTCGAATCATTCCACGAGTCCGCATCAAAAGCGATCAAAAAATCGTCCGTGGAATGCGCGTGCGAATAGGCAATCAATCAGGGACTGTCCGCCACGTCGGAGGAGGGCGCGTAACTGTCGATTTTAATCCCCCCCTGGCAGGGCACACGGTTGAATACGAGATATCAGTAACGAAAAAACTCTCACGAGCCCAAGAGAGACTCGAAGCCTTTGTACAACGCAGATTTAGCGCTGTCGATCCAGGAAGCATTACTGTCACCGCTAAGGGGAAGACTGTTACAATCGCAATTAGCGCAGATCCTCGAATTCTCCTCAACCAATCCCTACAAATCTGGAAATTAGGACTGACTCATGATATTGAAACATACTTGAAAGACAAATACTCAAAGGTTCTCTTCACCGAGGAATGGGAAGTAACCTCAAAACCGCCAGCTGAATAATTCATCAGAAAATTAGCTAACCCGAGTGACATCCGCCAGTCCGAGCTTCCGACGTCGTGAGCACTTTAACCCCGCCCGTTGGTGTACTTTTTCTACCCGACACCGATCACCATCCCGAATTCCTGTAGGATTACATGCATCATGATACTCACAGTCCCACTTATCACAAGAACGAATGTGCACAGTAAACACTGCTCCCTCAAAGAGCTGATGCGTGGGTAACGTAACCGTAGCCCCTGCTTCTTCAACTTCAACAAGCTGAACCCCGTCTTCATGCAAGGGACAATCATGCGCTCGATCACGGACACTAATTACAGTGTAGACCCGATTAGGCTCAAGTTTATCGCAACAGACCTTTCGTAACGGACATTCAATGCATTTCGTCGTTCGACCCATATACTCGAACTCATTCCCGACATGGGCTTGCCGCTTACCAATTAAGGTAATTACCGTCACTAAGTACACCAAATAATCAAATGCACTGTACCAATCAGGCTAGAACACAAGAACAAGAAGTTTTTCCTTTTCCCGAAATATTTTCAGCAAACACTTGAAAAACTTTATATAAGGCGACTTGTCTCACTCATTCGGCGAATCGGGTAAGCAATATTCTCGGCCCGAACCGTCATTTTCCCAAAATTCGACTCTTTGAATAATTATTGTCTGGGCCTAGTGCCAGGACATTTGCAGGGAATTACATTGAACCTTTCATTCGTATTAA
>JABXGY010000335.1 GCA_016550395.1 archaeon
CTAGCGTTACGACGTACTCTGTTTCGGTTTCTTCGACTTCTCCAAGGGCTTCAAGGCAACATGCATCGCCATCCCAGAGTGAACGCATTCGTAACCTGATATCTCCACTGGGAGCAAACAATTCATCGAATCGGCGTTGAAGTTCCTTCACTGACTTATCAAGACGTTGAAGAACATCCTTCTTCTCGTCTTCTCGTGTCACTTTAGGCATCTCGTGTTACCTCCTCATGAGTAAAAGGCAGGAATCTGAAACTCCTGCTCTTTACTACTTGTCTGCATTGTTGTCGTTGTTTGGTTCATTAAGTCACGGACTCGGACACGAACCTCCTCGGCACCTTCAATCAGTTTATCAGTGGGAATGACAATCCCAGTTAGAGTAGCTAAGGTTTTGAGCGTTTCAGCTGCAGCTCCTGGATCAGGGATGTTCAGAAATGATTGAGCCATCACGTAGGTCACAGGAATTTTTTGTCGCTGTGCTTCCAGAAGGATAATCGCATATGCTCCAGCTACAATGCCTTCATCGAGGAACTTAATTTTGTGGTCACTGACTCGGTCATATTCTGTTTCTGTGGTGGCAACTGCAAACACATCTGGCGTTTCAATCTGTGTGCGAAGCGCTGGTGGAAGTGCCGAACCTCCGAGAGCTGTTATCGACTTAGGCTCTAATTCCTGTATGTAACGCAAAATTGCGGTTGATACCGGTCGCATAGCCTCGGCAGGAAGGGGTATTTCTGATACAATAAGCAAAAGTTCGTCATTTGCATACAACTGAATCGGTGGTCTGGCTTTTCGATTATGGATTACAGCAATTGGGGGCATTACTTCAGTATCTATATAGCCTATTAACCGTAAATTCAGTGCCTGTACTAGGTGCATTCCAGCAATGGTTCCGACTAATCCGGCATCGGGTAAGGCGATAACGGCGTGTTTTTTGCCCTTAGGTTGCTCGACTAACTCAACAATCTCGAAAAGAGTTTCCTGAACCACCATAATGTCTTGGTCCTCCATGGCGTCACATTGCAAGCCGGAGAGTAAAAAAAGTTACGGGCTTATTAGAATCTGAAAATAATATGGCGAGTCAAGGCAAGTTCATTGGGGAACGCATCACTGTCGACGTCATCGACCTTGAAACACCAACCAGTTTCACGTGGCGGACTAAACAATATAAAATCGTAAAAATCGAAGCTAGTAACCGCCGTCTTGACTTACGAAGCACATGGTATCGTCGTAAACATCGAGACTATTTCATTGTTCAAGTTGAATCCGGTGAGCGCTTTGAACTTTATCGACATCGGGTACCTGGGAAGCCTTACTGGGTATTAACCCGCCAGCTTTCAGGTTCTCCTTAGAATCCGCATTGACTATTTTTCCTGTCGGTGAAAAATGAGAATAGTATGGGTAGGTGTCCAGGGAATCATCTCTGAATAAGTAAATCCCAATGGTTCTAAGCGAGTAGTAAACCATTCAAGATTTCGGATAGGGGTAGGACGGAGGGGTTGTGGTTCAAATCGAAATGCAATTCGACCCTTTGCTTTGAGAACCCGCTGAATTTCTTTGAATACCATCTTAGGGCGTTTCAAGCCATTCAATAAGCCTGTTACACAGGTTACTAAGGAGAATGCATTATCAGTGAAAGGAAGGGGTTCTTGTACGTCTCGGCAAAGAAACTCAATACGTTTTGCAGTTCCTTCTAATCGTGATTGGCGACGAGCTTCCTGAATCATCTCTTCTGACCAATCAATCCCAACAACTCGTCCCTGAAATTCACGATGCCTCGCGACAAGCCGTGGCAAGTGGCCTGTTTGAGTACCTAAATCCAAGAGTTCCTCAGTTGAGGTAATTTTGAGCCGTTTAATGAGATGCTCCCATAATTGCCAGTCATCACGAACTTCAAATGCTATTGATCGGCGGTCATATCCCCATCGAATTAAACGTTTTCCAAAATATCTGCCCTCAGTTATTATAATAAAAATTAGAAGACCGAGAATGATTCCGATGGCTAAAAGGAGCAATAAGAGGAGCCAAATCATCCTATATGCGTAACAAAAGTTGGAAACTTAATTGCTTTTAGGATGAAGCATCAATAGTATTAGAATTCAAAAGGATGGATTTGAAATGTCATCCAATGTAAAGAAAGTAGGAAAACTCGCAATCGCTATCGCACTTGTTGTCAGCATGACAGTTGTACTTTCAGTTCCTCTCGATATTATCCCACCACTTGGTGGACTTATCGACCCATTTAGTGGTATCTGGACCGTTTATCAGGACGCGGATCATCCCCCTCACGCCACAGTGTTTGCACCGGGTCAGCTATCTGCACCAGTGACCGTTGTGCGCGATTCCTGGGGTGTCCCCCATATTTATGCCGCAAATGACAGAGATCTTTACTTTACCTTTGGTTTTATCCATGCCCAGGATCGTCTTTGGCAGATGGATATGAAACGCCGACAAGCTCGTGGGATGTTATCTGAAATCCTCGGTTCTAGCTATGTTAGTACCGATATATACCTTCGAAGCCTTGGCATGGAACGTGCTGCTCAACAATCGATAGATGCCATGTATAGCCTAACAGACACCTACAATGTAACCCTTCGGCAGAATCTCGAAGCTTACGTTCATGGTGTCAACTGGTATATCGGGCAGGCAGGTGCAAATCTTCCCATTGAGTTCAAACTTCTGAATTATCAGCCTAAACCATGGACGCTGTTAGATTCCATCTCTATTGGGCGTATAATGGACTTTTCGCTATCGTGGAGTAATGACGATCTCAAATTTGCCAATACCATTACTCAGCTTGGTAACGATTCAGCCTGGGAACTGTTCCCACTCAACTCTCCGCTCCAGATTCCGGTTGTCCCTGAATATGGAGAAACTTACATTCCACCACCTGATCTCCCTGACATAGCAATTCCTGAATCATTACAGATTACAATTGATGACGTCTTGTCAAGCGTTGACAATCTTCCTGACCCAGAAGGAGTCTTAACTCGATGGAAAGATGACATCGTAGGCTCAAACAACTGGGCGGTTAATGGCACAAAATCTGATACCGGGAAACCCATTCTGTGCAATGATATGCATCTTTCCCGCGACGTGCCTTCCATTTGGTATCAGGTTCACTTGGTTTCAGCTGATACTCATCGAAACATCTATGGGTTCTCTCTGGCTGGGGTTCCTCTACTAGCTACAGGCCATACTGAGTATGTAGCTTGGGGCTTTACCAACACAGCCGCGGATGTCATCGACTGGTACTACTACAAAGTGAATCCGGCTAATCCTAACCAGTATATGTATAATGAAACCTGGTTGGACTTCGAGGTAGAAACCACCTATATTGCTGTCAAGGATGGTTCAGTCATTCCTCACACTATTCGACGTACCATTCATGGACCAGTATTGTCTGATGTTGGAGTCACCTATCATGACTATGCCCTAGCTCAACGTTGGACTGGCGCTGAACCAAGCTACGAAATGATTGCTCTAGATAAAATGGCCATGGCAACCAATTATAACGAGTTTATTGAAGGACAGCGATTCTGGTGGACCATTTCCCAAAACATTGTCTACGCCGATGTACACGGAACCATTGCTATTCGACCAACTGGACATTGGCCTATCCGAGACGGTAATGGGTTGGGACGGCTACCTCATAACGGATCTGCGGGAGACGGTGAGTGGATTGACTTCATCGATTTCGAAGACCTTCCTCTTTCCCTAAACCCATCACGCGGATATGTAGTGAGTGCAAACCAGCTTTGTGCTCAACAAGGTCCCGGAGCTTATCCCTACTATATCCACGCTGGCTATGCACCTGGATACCGGGCACGTAGAATTAACTATCTACTCGCCAATGATGACAATATCACTGTAGAGGACATGAAACGATTTCAACTGGATGTGCTTGATACATCTGCTGAAGCTTTTGTTCCCTATATTATCTGGGCATTTGACAACGCCTCTACCTCTATCACTAGCGATCCCATGCTTTCTGCTGCCATTGATGAATTGCGGACCTGGAATTATACAATGCTGCAAGAATGGGTTGCTCCTACCATTTATCGGGCGTGGTTTGACTTTTTCTGGGAACAGGTTTTCGCTGACGAGTACCCCGATGATCCAACCATTCGTGGGAGTATGCTTTGGCCCTCTCCTATAGTTCTTGAGAATCTAACGCGATTCAATCCGACTTCACCGTGGTTTAATGATACGAGCACAGGAACCACAGAAACCCGTGACGACATCATTATCAGAGCCTTTTCTGATGCCATGACTGCACTTGAAGACGAAATTGGTCCTAATATCAACCAGTGGACTTGGGACAAATTCCATTTCATCGTATACACACATCAAGTTGGTGATGCCTTAGGGCATGGACCTTTCCCAGCAGACGGAAGCGGTGTAACGGTGAATCCCTCGCGAGTGAACATGTGGGCACGCGAAAATGGTGCCTCTCAAGGAGGACCCAGTGAACGTTTAGTCGTTGATTTCAATGATCCCGAACATGCCCATAGCGTCATTCCGGGTGGTCAAAGTGGGAATCCTCTCTCCCAGCATTACAGCGATCAACTCTTCCAGCTATTCCTTGTGGGCGGTTATCACATTGATTACCTCTACTTTGACATCAATGATCTGACAGATCGGGAAAGCATTCTAGTTCTCATGGGGTGATACTAAATGTCAACAATAAATCGGATTTTTGAAACCTTTAAACAGTATAATCTAGTGAAAACCTTTCTACTAACGCTGATCCTTACAGTGGTCTTCCTCTATCTCTTAAGCTGGCCTGGTTGTCTACTGGCCGCCACTATTGGCGGGTTCTTCACCCTACGCTACTCTCGAGCAGCAATCATGGGATTTCTAGCAGGTTTATCGGCCTGGGGAATTCTCGTTGGAATTCATGCTGCTTTTGGCGGAATTGCCGTTCTCGAACTCTTCGGTGCCATTGCAGGTTTAACTGGAATGGGCGAAATACTCGCTGTAATCATCGTACTTATCGGTGGTCTTCTTGGACTATCTGGGAGCCTTCTAGGGAACGCCATATTCGCTCTCATTGAACCCTATGTATCAAAGAGCGGTGAAACTACAAAATAATCCTCTCTTAAATCATTAGAAAATGAGATCGTATCTACTAAAGCAGTGGTGTTCATGATTTCCCACGTAGGAGTCCATATTGACCATTCAATCTCTTAATTCGTAGTATCCCCCAAAGGCTTAAAATGCTCTTTTGTATTGATGGCGCAAGAAACGAGTATACGGGGACCCTTCTAGATGCAACGGTTAGTTCATAATGGCATACGCGTCATCGAACTCCCATCACCAATCGGGATGATACTCACGGTTCGTGGCAAAGAGCTAGTGCTAAATGCTCTTCAAGAGGAAATGGCTTTGGCTTTTGTTGCTAAAAGACACCTAGGGTACTGGGATGATCGGGTCTTTGTTCGGAACTTCTTGAAAGATTTTAGTAAAGTACTTGGAGTAAAACCTGCCCTGAAACCTGATGAGATTGACTTAGAGGTGTTCTTCCGCCAAGGAATCGCCCGTCGAGAAAAAGAACAGCAGCAGAAAGAAGCTATGACAAAAGAGGAACGTAAAGCCTTGACTGCGAAGCGGAAGAAACTTCGAGAAGCCCTGAGAGAACAATACGGATATGCAGAAATCGATGGCGAACGGGTGGAAATCGCGAATTGGACTGCAGAACCTAGCTGTATCTTCATGGGTCGGGGCAAACATCCTCTTCGGGGTAGATGGAAACCAGGTCCTCAAGAAAAAGATATTACATTAAATTTGAGTTCCGATGTGCCAATGCCTCCAGGTCAGTGGGCAGGACGTGTCTGGCAACCCGATAGTCTATGGGTAGCACGGTGGGAAGATCGACTTTCTGGCAAAATGAAGTATGTCTGGGTCTCCGACACAGCATCTATTAAACAGGATCGCGAAGCTCAAAAATTCGAAATCGCCCAACAAATGGCTAAGCACA
>JABXGY010000336.1 GCA_016550395.1 archaeon
GACAAGGAAAAAGACTATGATGACTTCTTAACCGAACGCCCTGAACCTATTCTCTTTTTATCAAAAGAACAAGAAGCCGTGATCAAGGATCATGGCGATATCATAAAGGCACTGGTTGGAAAAAACCTCACGGTGAAAGAAATTCATGCTCTCTATTGGAATCCAGATAAAGAGAAGTATAATAAGACTATCAAGACCGTCTACCGGTATCTTGAAACACTAGAACAAGCGGGTTTAATTAAAGAATGCGGTCATCGGAAACCTTGTGATAGCCGATTAACCGAGAAGTTGTTTTGCCGTACAGCTAACATCTTTGTTCTCCAAGAGGATGAAGCCAGAACCAAGTGGTGGAAGTCAGAGAAAGGGACACGAATAATTCAGAGATTGTCTGTTCTTGTCCAAGAACTATTCAATGTTAAACTCAAAGACGAAGCGACCTTCAAGAAGCTAATGGAACAGTATTTTGAACAGCATGATGGAAACATTATGGAGTTGTGGCGAAAGGTACCAGAGAACAAAGCTCTCTCCGACCTTTTTAGTAAAGAAAACTTGTATGAGATAAAATACCTATCAGATCTTGTGGCGATACTGGGAGTTATGTTACGGAACCCAGAACTATGTGATCAGTTCAAGACTATCCTTAGCAAATAAGTAGCTCGATACCCTTAACACTCGTAAGTGGGTTGTGAAAATAACCATGAGTCTTACTTTTCAAGGCATTAATCAGTTAGGCTTTGTTGTAAATGATGCGATTGAGATAGCAAGACGCCAGCAAATTCTCTTTAATTGTGATTCTCCCGTCATCATTGATGCCGAGGTGAAGGCGGACTTTTGGGGACAAGCGATTACTCCCTATAAGATTAAAATTGTCTTTTTGACGCTTGGAGAGCTACAACTAGAATTTATTCAAGTTTTAGCTGGTACACCGACAGTATATACGGATTTTCTTGATCAGTGTGGCGAGGGATTACATCACGTTGGTATCAACGTCCCTAACCTGCAAAAGGCTCTTGACGGAGTGGTTGATGAGGGAATTGAAGTGCTGTGGAGTGGGGCGATTTATTCTGTCCCTTTTGCTTATTTGGATACGCAACAGCTGTTTGGCACGATTATTGAGTTAATTGAGCTAAGCCCCCCTAATCCTCTTGGAACTTGATCTTCATCCCTTTAAGTACTACACTAGTTTCAGAGTTTAATAAATTAGCATCAAGGGTGAAGAGATTGCCATCCATTGGATGATGAGAAATAGAAGAATGCCTCCGATTATCATGCGTTTTCCTCTAATGGGTTGCCAGTCTGTGAGCCAGCTTATGAACCCAAGTGCGATGAGAAACATTGCAATGAGATCACCGATTAGGATAATGACTCCCCAACTGAGATTGAGGTAGAGGAAGAGTTGTTCTATGAATTGAGTTATGAGCATATCACCTCCGGGTATTAACCGCACCGTTATTCGCCATCGGAAATCTTACGAAACTGGTTAAAAACCCCTCAAAACGCCCTTAATTTGCCTTATCTGCACCAAGTGAGAAAGATGAATTGATAAGGGTACTACTTCACCAGACTTTTTTCAATAGCTCCAGAGCGTTTCCTCCGATAATTTTAGCGATTTCACTGTCAGAGTAACCATGTTTTACCATCCAACGGGTTACATTGTAGAGAGCTTCGGTTGGATTCTCGAGGCCCTTGACGTATCTTGGGAGCGTGTTCAGACCTTCATCGATTTTTCCTCCTGGCTGTTGATAGTGTCCTAGCCCAGCTGTTTTTTGGGCTTCCTCGATAGCTCGATAATAACCGACATGGTCTCCATAGATGGTGTCGGGTCCGCATCCAACATGGTCGATGCCCATAAGCTTGATACAGTATTCAACGTGGGCCATGTAGGTTTCGATGTCATTTTGAGGTTGTTTTGTGGTTCCAGTGGTTCCTGGAGCCGCTTCAATGCCGATGATCCCTTCTTTTTCAGATAATGCTTGGAGGACTTCATCAGGAAACATGCGAATAATTGGCATGATGGACTGGGCACCTGCGTGGGAAATGACAATTGGTTTTTTACTGGCGTTAATAGCGTCCAGGGCGGTCTGATCACTGGTATGGCTTACATCGACAAGCATACCTACCTTGTTCATACGGACAACGGCATCATAGCCAAAGTCTGTGAGACCTCCATCGCGTAGTTCACCTAGTCCAGAACCGAGCATGTTGGATTCACTATAGGCTAATCCCATTGAGCGTATTCCTAGCCCGTAGAGCACGTCGATTCGATCGACTTCATTTTCAATACACGAAGAGGATTCGAGGACTGGAACCCATGCTAACTTTCCTGTTTGATGAGCTAGGATAATGTCGTCTATTTTTTTGCATGGAAAAACGAAGTCTTGATGAGCGATATCACATAATCGTTGGCCTAAGTCATGGATGGTGTCGGTCCATTTCCATCCATGTTTGGACGTGATAGTTGCTGCGCCGTTCATTAGGTTATCAAAGACCGCATCGATTCCCGAGATGCTAATTGCCTCATAGGCCATGAACTCGCGACCTTCACTATTGTGATTGAGGCATTGACTGTAGTCTTCTGTCATGAAAACAGGATGATCATGGAGGTCAATGACAACATGCTTTTCAATGATTTCTTGAACTCTTTCCTCCTCCGAACCGGATACAGGCACTTTGTAGGACCAGTCGTCTTTAACCGCTTTTCTTAGTTTGAAGTCTTTGTAATCTTTTCCAGGGGTAAGGTACTGGTAGGCTTGATAGCCGTTGTATTTCTTTCTCGAACCCATCGTCAAAAACCTCATCTAGAGGTGTCATTAGCCGCTTTAGCCTTATTAATTCTGTATTACGTTGAGCTATGCAACAGGCTATGAGGATGTTCATTGAGTTCAAGATGAGTCCGTTGCATCATAGAACACAGCGTGTCAAAAACAAGCTTGACATTTTTCCCAGTTTTGGCTGAACATTGAATGTAATCAGTAATACTCTCCTTGATACAAACCGTATGTATGGTGTCGGGTTGAATACGTGGTGGAAGATCCGCTTTATTCCCCACCAGAACTACCGAATATTCGTGATTAGGAGCATTCCAGGAAGAAATATACTGTAACCATTTTCGTGCTGTTTCTAACGATTCTGTATCGGTGATATCAAACACGAGGATAACGCCTGTAGCACCGGTACAGAACCGGGGCATCAAACACCGAAATCGTGGATGACCACTTAAATCCCAGATACTCAGGTTGATTAGACCGTTTTCTCCAACCCAAAGTTTCTGAGCGAAATTCACTCCAATTGTTGGTGTGACTTCAGTGAACCCATCAAAGATGTAACTATTGATTAGACTGGTTTTCCCAACCCCACTTGCGCCTGCTATGAGTACCTTTGCGATGGCAGGTCTTTCATTTACCATGTTCTATTCATTGCATAAGTTGCAATGACCCTTATAGCCTCCACAACATTTCCGCGTGTATGATTACACAGAACTTAACACTTGTTTCCAAGACTTGCATACTTGAATCAATCCGTCGATAGTATTATTCGCTAACCGTAGTATTCCATAGATGCCTATCTAGAATCGCACTATCGAATTCGTTGTCCGAGAAAATCGATAACCCACTGTTTCCGAGGTTTCTTGAACCGTAAATCTGACTCCAATCCCTCAACACAATGAATGATACGCAGCTTTGAAAACAAAGACAAAATCTCCTCCTTCGTATAGAAATGGTAGTATAATTGGTACTTGGGCACATAGTAGGTGTTCGGTTCAACTAAGGTAATTTCCTTTTTATGTTTCAAATAATATTCAAACTCTTCAATTGAAAAAACGCGAAGGTAGAGCACCCCTCGACGGGCTAGCCCATGATACATTTTCTCAACTAGTACTTCGATATCTGATTTAATGAAAAATTGCAGGATTTTAGATGCGATAATCAGAGAATAATACCGTTTTGGAATCTTAAAAGATCGTATATCTGCTCTATATGCGGTCAATCGAAGGTTCTCATCTTTAGCCCGATTTTGACATTTTTTTACCCACGTCTTGGATACATCGACACAATCGACATCATGACCCAACTTCGCGAAAAACAAAGCATTTCGACCATTACCCATTCCCAAGTCAAGCACAGGACCCTGCGAAATCAATTGGTGATATTTGATCAGTGCCCAATCCGGTTCTAGCTCCCATTTAGCCACGACGTTCTGATACTCTTCAACCCATGACTTGTTTTGTGGTGTCATGCTAGCCAACCTCGTAGTCCTCAAGATCAGCTATGCTCATAAATCCCCACGTAATACTTCAAAAAACGAGAATGGTGATTATACACTTAAACCAAAATCGTTCCAAAACCAGCGAATATAGCTACTTTTGCATTCGGTATCAAGAAATCAAGATGAATCAAATGAGGGAGGATGGAATTGACATTAAGCTAATAATTATGATGAGGAAGAGGTTTTATAGAAGGAGTGTTTGTGCCCTTGTTATTTGAGTTTTGAAGGTGTTTATACGTCAAATTCACCTGCGAGTTCAGATGATAA
>JABXGY010000047.1 GCA_016550395.1 archaeon
GTTCTGCTCAATGGGAAATCACGTTGGCTTCTAGAACAGGATCTTGATACCCTTCTTGAAACTCCGGTTGAATCGCACCCTGTTCGATTACTCCCAAATTTTGATATTTTTCTACTTGGACATAAAGACAAAAGCCATATCGTCGATGAAGGCCATTATAAACGTGTGTTTAAGAAAGCTGCTTGGATTGCACCGGTTCTCCTCTGTGATGGACGAGCTATTGGTACTTGGAAACACAAACGAACCTCCAAGAAACTCATCGTTAACATTGAACCATTTGCACAACTTACTAAGATACAACGAAATGATGTTGAGGTAGAAGTTCAGCGTTTAGGCGATTTTTTTGACCTTACCCATGAGATAAAATACCTCTAATAATCTTGAATGGAGAACAAACAAAGTAATTCTATGAACACCCCCTCATTGAATGGTGGTAAGAATGCTCGAAGATGTATTACAATATCTTGAAAAACACACCAATCAAGCATTAGAAACGGTCAAACAGCTCGTACGGATTCCTTCGGTTGCCGCAAAGGGTGAAGGCATTGAGGAAACAGCAACTTTGCTCAAATCGATGTTTGAACAACTGGGGATGAAGACAAAAGTCCACCCAACATCAGGAGCACCAGTTGTAACCGCTAGCCTAAATGTTGGAGCCACACGAACGCTCCTATTTTATGACCATTATGATGTACAACCTGCAGAACCCTTCGACCTTTGGGACTCACCCCCCTTTAAACCCGAAATACGGAATGGTCGACTCTATGGACGTGGTACTGCTGATAATAAAGGCGATACCACCTCACGTATTTGGACTATTCGGGCCTTCCAAGAAACCGTTACACCACTTCCCGTTAATATCAAATTCGTAGTAGAAGGTGAAGAAGAAATCGGGAGCATTCATCTTTCTGAGTTTGTGGATACCAATAAAGACTTTCTTAAAGCCGATGGTGGTATCTGGGAATTTGGTGGTGCAGCGATAGATGGGATCCAGGAAGCCTGGCTCGGACTCAAAGGTGATTTCTACGTCCAATTAGAAGTTGAACGCTTAAACCGTGACGTCCATTCAAGCACAGCGACACACCTCCCCTCAGCTCCGTTTCGACTAATTTGGGCTTTAAATTCGCTCAAAGATGAGAATGAAAGAATCTTGATTCCTGGCTGGTATGATGATATCAAACCGTTAACCAAGGCAGATTGGCAATATCTTGACAAAGTAAATATGTTAGAAGAAGAAACGAAAAAATACTACGGAGTCGATTCCTACGTTCTCAACCTCACAGGAGATAAGCTGAAAGAAATCTATTACAACGGACCTACATGTTGTATCAGTGGATTAACTAGCGGATGGCAAGGCAAAGGCTCAAAAACCGTTCTCCCCGCTAAAGCTTCAGCCAAAGTCGATTTCCGAATCGTTGAGAACATGGACCCAAAGGATCTCCTGAAAAAATTACGCGCTCACCTGAATAACCAGGGATTTTCGGATGTGAAAATCACCTGGTATGAAGCATACCCTGCCGCAAAAACATCGCCTGAACACCCTTTCATTCAAATCGTTAATACTGCCAATAAGAAAATCTTTGGCCATGATTTACGAATCCATATTACAAGTCCAGCATCTGGTCCTCTCTATTTGTTTAAAGACCTTGTACCTATGGTGTCTATTGGTGTAAGTGATTACGATTCACGCGGCCACTCACCGAATGAAAGCATCAAAATTAAGAACTTTAGAAATGGCATGAAACGCATTGCAGTAATCATTGATGAAATGAGTCGATGGTAGAACTCAATGTTTTACCAGTATCCTCCTCCCCGTCTATTAGCCCATCTGTAGTATTGCCATGATTTTCGCTTGTCACCTTCCGGATCAACCAAAACCGAACTAGCTTTTTTCATAATTTCATACAAGACTCTATATTCGCTATCAGTCAAAAGAATCAAGGGTTTACTAAATTGACCTTGGAAGTCTCTTCGCCGAGATTGAAACATATCATGATTCGTTAGTAATTTTTGGAAATCGATAGTATACACTGGCATCACCCGCTCTGTCAACTTTACCCAATATGTGATTTTTGCAGGAAACGCTGTATCATCGAGCATTCGAATTTCTGTGCTCTCAAAAGGTGAGCTATTGACCCGATAAATTCCTCGCAACTCATAGGTGTCTTTTATGCAAAAAACCAGCGAATCACTTTGCTCTATTTGATCCAACAGGGATCGAAACTCATCACCTACTCCCCAAACACGATTTTCTAAAATAATTCCCCAATTTGCCTCGTCTATTGGGCAAAGCCAGTTCGTCATGGAATAAAATCCCTCCATGGATAGCTGCAAAAAATGCTTTAAAATTCCTTACGATTTCGCTTTTAAAATGCAATAGTTCTTCTCAAGGAGGTTTATTCTTCCTTCATCTTTCGCTAGAATGTCTGAGTTTTTGCTTCTTCTTTTTTCTAGCCTCCCAGCCATGACAGGCCACCCATCGATTAGGTCCAATCTGCTGAAGCTCTGGCTCATCATCTGTGCAATATTCATCAATGGCCTGACATCGAGGTCGAAAACGGCAACCTGGTGGCAAGTCAATAGGTGTGGGGGTTTCACCTGGAATGTCAATCCTGTGCCGTTCTTCAGTGGGATCAGGAATGGGGATATGCGAGATAAGGGCTTGGGTATATGGGTGGATTGGATCCTGAAGGATATCTTCCATTGGTCCCATTTCCATGACTTTCCCCAGATACATGATAATTAACCAATTACCGATGTATCGGGCTTGTGCAAGATCATGAGTGATGAAAATATATGTGAGATTATGTTCTTTTTGTAAATCTGTCATTAAATTCATTATTTCAGTTCGAATACTTGCATCCAGCATGGAAACGGGTTCATCAGCGATAACGAGTTTAGGATCAAGAATTAGGGAACGAGCTATTGCAACGCGTTGTAATTGCCCTCCACTGAGTTCATGAGGAAACCGACGTGAAAAATCTTCAGCAGGTATGAGACGAACATCTTCTAAAGCATTTAAAACCCGCTTCATTAATTCTTCTTCATCACTAACCAATTCATGTACCACTAATCCTTCACCAACAAGATCCTTTACAGTATGACGCGGATCCAGAACTTCAAAGGGATTTTGGAAGATTAACTGCACACGTCGTCTAAATAACCTTAGATCATCTGGTAGCATCGTAAAAACAGGTTCCCCTTCAAAGTTAACAGAACCTGCTGTCGGTTCAATTAATCGTAGCATTGTTCGCACTAGAGTGGTTTTTCCTGACCCTGATTCACCTGCAATAACTAATGAATCGCCAGATTTAACATCAAAATCGATACCATCGACAGCCTTCACCCACCTTTGTTCGCCAAAAAATGAACGAATACCAGTTCTTATGGGAAACCATTTCTTTAGATTTTGAACTTCTATAATCGGAGTTGAGACTGTCATGGCTCTACCTCGAAATTTATTTCACCAGCAAAATGACATGCCACCCAATGATTTTTCTCATATTCACGATATTCAGGAACTTCTAAATTACAGATATCCTGAGCCCAGGGACAGCGTGGATGAAAACGACAACCAGATGGAGGTCGTATTAAATCCGGTGGAGTACCTGGTATGAATTCGAGACGCCTTTTAGGTCCCTTTACGCTTGGAAATGCACCGATGAGCTTGTAAGTATATGGGTGCAATGATTCTTTAAAGACATTAACAGTTGTACCTACTTCAACTAAGTTTCCTGCATACATGATTCCCACTCTATCGCTATTTTCTGCAACAACTGAAAGATCGTGAGTAATCAGTAAAACAGCTAATTGGTATTTTTTCTGAAGACTTTTAAGAAGACCTAATATCTTATTTTGAACAATAACATCAAGTGCTGTCACAGGTTCATCAGCAATGATAAGGCGAGGTTCAGCGGCCAATGCTTGGGCAATAATGGCCCGTTGCCGCATACCTCCACTAAACTCATGCGGGTAATCCCGTATTCGTTCTGGCTCAAGACCTACCTCATCAAATAACTCTTTAGCTTTTTTAGTTGCTTCCTCCTTATCAATGGATTGTTTTTCTAACATTACTTCAACAATCTGGTTTCCAATACGTAAAACTGGATTAAAAGCATTCATGGCATATTGAAAAACAATTGAAACCTTACGCCATCGTAACTGTCGCATTTCCTCTTCTGTTTTTACAACCACATCTTCATCATCAAGAAATATTCGCCCATTGACAATAGCACCATTTTCTGGCAAAATTCGCATAATACTATAAGCTGCTGTTGTCTTACCACATCCCGACTCACCAGCTAATCCAAATATTTCCGATTCCGCGATGTCAAATGTAACATTATCAACTGCTTGAACTTGGTCTTCGCCAAGGAAATAATGTGTGCATAAATCCTCTATTCTAAGTACTGACAATTATTTCCGTCTCCTTCGCAATCGTGGATTTACAACCTTATCAGCTGCATGACTTGTAAACGCAAAACCAAGTGTTGTCACCAGAATTAATACGCCAGGTGGAATGAACCACCACCATGCACCACTTACCAGAGCAGCACCTCTAGTGGCCCAATGTAAGACTATGCCCCAACTTGGTTGTCCGTGAATGTCTCCAAATCCAAGAAAAGTTATACCGGCTTCAGCTAAGATTGCGTTTACAACTCCTAATATTACATTGGCAAGAATTAACGGAAGAGTGTTAGGAAGAATATGCTTAACTATGATATAGCTGTCTTTGGCTCCTATTGCATGGGCAGCTTCAGTTAATGGTCTTTCTCGTAATGATAAGGTTTCACTTCGGACCATTCGGGCTGTTCCAGTCCAGCCTAAAATTGCTATGACAATAATAACATTATGCAGGCCTTGACCAAAGAGTTGAAGAAAAATCAACATTAACGGCAACGTAGGCAGTGATAAAAAGACATCTGTAACTCGCATGAGTACACTGTCCATTATTCCGCCAAAATAACCCGCTATGAGGCCTACTAATGTTCCTAGGGTAACTGCAATTATACTAGCAGTAAAACCAACAATGAGTGATATCTGACTTCCATAAATGATACGACTGAAGATATCCTCGCCACGTGCATTTGTACCTAATATGTGTAAGGGGCTTGGAGGTTGGTAGAGATCTTCAAGATTCAAGCTGCCTTGACTCCAATGATATGGGGCAATCCAGGGAGCAAATACTGCTAATATTACTATTGATCCAATAAGTATCAAACCAACTATTCCCATGAAATCGCGACTATATTCAATCCAAAAGTTTTCAATTCGAGATCGGGCGTTCCAAAATGAGCGCCAGATTCGTGGTAAAAGTGCGTAAATAGGGATAAAAATTATTAAACCTATCAAGCATATGGGTGCTAATCCATAAGGACGCAATAAATTGGAAAGTGAATTCGTTAGGGTTGGTGGAAATAGGATGCTCCCAATTATTCCACTTGACACGATAGACTCAACAATAATCCCGATCAATAATGTTCCTAGTATCACACCTCTATAGATAATAAGTTTCTTTTTCGGCCAGTGAATGAAGGGCTTAGGTGTCCATAAAAAGATTAAGAAAAAATAAATTAGACTAAAGGCGAGATTGATGCAAAATAATAGGATGAGACCGATACAAATCAATAGGAATTTCGTTAAAATCGAGCCAAACCGTCGATAATACACTGGGGCTCCAAGAAATCCGCCCCAAATTATCATTATTAGAAGAACAACGCCCAAAACACGAATAGATGTAACAATTATCAATGAAAGGTAAAAATCTAGTCCTGCAATGTTTATTATCCACATGCCAAATGAAGAAAAGAAGACATCAAGTAAAAGGGGTGTTGTCAAAACTAGAAGAAAAATTACGCCGAAGAAGACTATACGAACATGTAGTGGTTTCGAAGAATCTATGGACTCTTCATTAATTTCTGAGGTGGTGGGCATTCCTTGTTCCTGTTTTGTATTTTCTATTTTTTTATTCATTGAACCGAAATTCTCCTAGTATCTGATTCGTGGATCTAAGTACAAGTAGAGGATATCTGCAACAAAGTTTGATAATACCGCGACTGTGGCGAGAAAGAGAAAAATCCCTTGTAAAACTGGCCAATCATTTGCTACATCTGAATTATATGTTAAAAGACCAAGTCCACTCCAACTGAATACGGTTTCTGTAATTGTAGCTCCACTTATTAGAAATGGCATGTTTACTGCAATAACGCTAACCATTGGTAACATTGCGTTACGCATAGCGTGACCATAAAGAATAGCTCGTTCCTTTAGGCCTTTAGCCCGGGCTGCCAATATATAATCCTGAGTAAAAACATCCAGAACTGAATCACGCATGATTAAATAGAATCCACCAATAAACGACAATGTGAGGACCACTAAAGGGCCAGTCATATGCCAAAGATAATCAGCAATATAATGGAAAATATTAACATGGACAATACCGCGTGTAATTGTACCTGCCAAAGGAATAACACGCAAAATGAAACCAAAATAATAAAGGATCATTAATCCAAGCCAAAAAACAGGCATACTATAAGTTACGAGAAAAACTGTAGTAGAACCAACATCAATGACTTTGTCTCTACGAGAGGCCGCAATGACACCCATAATGATTGCAACTATAAGTGCGATAAGAATGGATGTCCCCATTAAAATGACTGTGTTCCAAAACCTAAAGGCGAAGATAGTTTCGATGACGGGCTGGCCATAATGTGAGAAGGATTCTCCTAAATCACCTCGGAAGAGATTGACGATGTAAAGGACAAATTGAATAGCGATTGGTTGATCCAGACCAAATCGGAGCGCAATTGCTTGAACAACTTCTGGTGGCATGTGTTCAGCAATGAGTGTACCCCTTGGATCACCAGGCATAATGCGGAAAATAAAGAAGTTTAAAGTAATTATACCAAACCAGACCACAATGGTTTGTACAATACGTGTAGCAATGTATTGTCTAGTTCCAACAGCTTTTTTTTCAGACATTTACCACCATCTTTTATTAAATATAGATTAATTTGATGTTTATTGAAAACTTCTCTAATAAATGATATTCGGTTATGGTCACAGTATTTGAAAAAAAGATGTGGGGAAGGGATGAATTAATTATCCCTTCCTCATTCGGAAGATAAAGTAGGAAATAACGATTCCGATGATTAGTGCAACAGCACCTGCAATCCCGATTAGGATCAGGTTTGGTGGCGGTGGTGGAAGCACTACTCCTGGGTATTCACGAACGCCGTCGCCATCGACGTCAAGGTAGCCTGCCGCATCAAGGATGTTATTTGCTATGGTTGTATTATGTTCCCAGAAGTCGCCATCAGGATGGTAGAGGCTGGCGTAAAATGTTTCTGGAATGATACTGTGTGTTTCCCGTCCATGACCGAGTCGACCGATATTAACTAGTTGTGCTCGATCAATAGCATGGCTCATAGCTTTTCGCACTCGGAAATCTGAGATACCTAGTCCGGGGAAGCCAGGTTCTGTCACATTGAGGTGGAATCCTAAAACGTAATCCCATTGGGATGCTAAACCAGTGACAAGAGTTAGTTCTGGAGCATTTAGCACAACGTTTACGTAAGCACCGAAAACCTCGTAGCGTTCAGAGTCCGCATCACCTGCACGCATAGCAAGGATACGGGCATCCTGTCCAATTACAACGTCAATTCGGAACGCATCAATGTTCGGTAGTTGTCCTACGTAGGGATTTGTTGGGCCCCACCAGTTAGCAAACTTAGTTACCAGTGTAAATTCATCTGGATCTCGGGAATCGAACTCATAGGGTCCTGAACCAGTATGGGCAGTGCCATTAGTGGGATCATCCCACCGCGCGTCATTCTGTGGTGCGTCATCACGAACATGTTCGGGTAACACGTACATCTGCGTACCAAAAATGTGAGGTGCAAAAGCCATTGTCTGGTCCATATTAATGGTTATTACTTGACCATCAACTGATGTGCTAGTGATATGTTGAAAAGTGGGCCAATCGTTGACATCTGAAGGACCATTCTTGTAATAATTGATAGAAAATTCAACATCCTCTGGTCTTACTGGGAGTCCATCGTGCCACTGAGCACCTGTCCTTAGGGTAAAGTTGATTTGTGTTCCATCGGCACTTATTGCATAATCTTCAGCGAGCCACGGGATAAGATTGCTTTCATTGTCAAAGCTGAGGAGAGTGTCGTAGACAAGCATATTGTACCAGTGGGAGCGTTCGCTTCGCCAGAACAAGGGATTCATTTCTCCAATATCTGAGCTATAGGCCATCACAAACAAGGAGTTGTCAACGGATGATGTCATGAAGACAACAGTTTGTGGGTTAAATGTGGTAAAGATTCCTCCGGGTTTGATAGTGTAGTTGGTCCATTCGCTACGAATGGCATGAGTGTCATCGGAAAGAAATAGTGGTATATAGGGAATATTGTATTTTGCTGCGACTTGGACAAGTCGGGCTGCCTCTGCAAGTTCCGCTGGGGAGGCAGACAAATAGTCCTCAATTAGAGCGTCTACGGTAGCATTATTCAATACGTAGGGATTTCCTCCATAGTAGACTATGTTATCAGAGTGCATTCGATCGTAGGGGTGATCGGGGAATGGGGAGTAACCATGGCTCATTTCATAAACAATGAATCCTCAATCAGGGTTGATACCCTCATACATGGGGTCATCGTCCATGATTGTGACATCAAAATCAATACCGATTTGTGACATTTGTAGTTTTAGCCCAGTTCCAGTATCAACGGAGATATCGTCCCAAGAGAGAACCCATAACGGAAAGGATAATTCAGGGAGTGCGTCATATACTTGTGCAGCTGCAGGTACGCCAGAAACACTTAGAAAACTGAAAAGTGTAAGAAACATTAGGCCTAACAATTTTTTATTTGCCAATTTTTTAGTTCCTCCAAATTGAGAGTTAGATTCAATCTCTCAACCGCTAAAATTGACGTTTCCTACCTAAAAGGGTTATTAATCGGGTTTATCCAGTGAATTCATCGTTTTTCTAAGCTGTTTTTGGCATTCAGAATTCAATGAATATATACGTGTTAGTGCGTGACCATTTTTTTGCGCATTTTCTAAGGATTGAACTCCCGCAGTCTCTAAGAAAACATAACGTGTTAAACCTGTTTCGATCTGCGAATATTCAGCGATAATGGTTCTAACGCCAATTCGCTCTTCCTGGATATGTTGTTGAATCACATAGCCTTCTGGACAGTTTGTTACTACCGCTGATGCGGTGAGAAAACTCTGCAAACCTTTTTTTTCTTCTATTAATTCACGTTCTTCGCGACGTTGGGCTGGCGTTCGTGGAATGAATGCTCCAAACGCTGTATGAATTCCGGATTGAATGTGTCTTAGGGAAGGATTGATGGCGGATAAGGTGAGTTGTGCCATATACCTTTTTTCGGTAAATTTGTGAATGACATTTTTTAGTGTAGATTCATCGGTCAAGAAAATTTGGGAAAATTGCTCGGGTTTACTAAGAGAGGATGTCGGTAATATGGCATAATGTGGGCGCCATAGGAGTAATAGTTCATTCGGATCAGTGACACAACCAGCGAGTTGTTCATCTAACATAGAATAGCATGGTTCGACTCTTTCCCCATTTTCTTTGATGCTCTCCCACCGAACACGTCGAAACACACGCCAGACTGGAGGATACACGGTGAGTGATTCTAATAAACGTCGTCGAAGAAAACCCCGAGACTGAATTCGTTTCGTTAAAAATTTACGAATTTGTTCAGCTGAAAATTCAGCTCCAAGAATAACTTCAACCATGAACAAACACCATTACTTTTTCTGGCTGGCATCCAAATGTGAGTATATTCAAACCAGCATTGTTGAATCAACACGTAAGAATCCTATGGTTTGTCCTCAGAAAATTACAGGATTAAACTAAAACCAACTCCTTTTAGATTATTTACTGGTTAGGATATTAGTATGAAATCATTTCAGGAACTCAACTATAGAGCCAAGATTCTTAGGCTGAGAAAACAGGCTAAGGCAGTACTTGAAGCTTATGATCTGGCACAAGCCAGTATGAAGTTCCTTGGCTATTCCGGGAATACGCATTACCAAGTCGATACATCACAGTGTGCTCCGCCTGACCCACATGATGAACGGTTCTGGGAGAATCACTACATTCTTCGCTTGCACCAACCTAAGTATCAGACATTTGATGCCATCCGATCAGAATTGCTTTGGCTTCAAGCGATTTTACAGGATACAGACTTAATCGTACCTGAACCTGTATACAACATGAAAGGAGAACTTGTAACTGTTACAGAAATTCCTGGACTACCTTCACCCCAATATGCTACGCTCCTTCGCTGGGTAAAAGGTCGAAGAACCCCCAAAGAGATACGTGACTATCACTACAAAGCTCTGGGACGAGTGGCGGGAAAACTTCATGATCATTCGGCTCACTGGCAACTCCCCAAAGGCTTCACCCGAATTGACTACGATTGGGATGGGTTATTTAGTGATGCTGGATTATTCGAAATCTCAGCCAGTAAACTTTGGGAAGCAATACCAATACCCTATCAAGAGCCCTTTGCAATAGTCACAGAACAGGTTCGGGATGTTATGAATGAACTGGGTACGGGTTCTGATGTGTATGGTTTGATTCATGCAGATTTATGCTTAGATGTGAATATGCTCTGGTATCGCGGAGAAATACGACCGATTGATTTCGACGACTCTGCCTATGGGTACTGGATTTACGACTTAGCGATTTCTTTAGCGGAGGTGGAAGATGATGACACACGGCACCGTTTTCAAAACGCCTTATTAGAAGGTTACACAGAGATTCGACCAATGCCAGCTTCACAATGGAAACATCTGGACCTCTTCATCGGTGCATGGCATGCAACAGCTATGCTCTATGCAATTAACGCTTGGTTGGCACAGCCTAAGTTTCGCGAATGGTCCGAGCGATGGCGTGATCAAGAAGGAGATTATCTAATTCAGACAGTTGCCAGATTATGAGTGTGATTTTTTGTTATTAGACAAATCTGATATTGCTAAGTTTTACGATAAAGTTGTAAAGAAGTTTACTAAGTGGGCGAAAACTCAAGACCATATTCGTCTTGCTATCATGGTTGGATCACAGGCGAGAACGGAAGCACCAGCTGACGAATGGTCTGACCTCGATATAATAATCTATTCGACTAAACCTGAAACACTCATTAATTCTGCTGAATGGGTAAACGAATTTGGGAATCCAGTCATCACCTTTGTTGAGCCAACAGCGGGAGGTTCGGGGGAGAGTTATGAACGTCGTGTTCTTTATGACAACGGATTAGATGTTGATTTTGCGGTCGATCCATTCACCTATGTGCTTGACGCTCAAAAACGCGGAGTTACACCAGAATTCATTAAGGAAACCTATGATGTCCTAGGTCGTGGCATCCGAGTAATAGTCGATAAAGACAATTTTATGGATAGTTTTCTCAAAAAGTATAAGGCAATCAAGCCTCCACTCCCGAGTCCACCCACAGAACATGCGTATCTTGAAAGAGTAAATGACTTCTGGTATCATACAGTTTGGACCGCAAAGAAACTTCGGCGAGGTGAATTGTGGGAGGCAAAAGCTTGCCTTGACTCATACATGAAAGGACGATGCCTCCTCCCCCTGATCGAATGGCACTCCCGTATCACCCATGGAAACAATTATGATACATGGTTTCGAGGTCGCTTCATGGAAAAATGGGCGGATCCCCGTATCATTGCTGAACTGCGAAGCACGTTCGCTCACTATGATGAAGATGATGTTTGGCAAGCATTGGCAAATACTATGCAGCTCTTCCGATGGATAGCCAACGAAGTAGCAGAGGAACTTGGTTATACTTACCCTAGGGCAGCTGATCAATTTTCTAGTCGATGGGTAGATGCAGCTTACTGGGACCGGGGACCCAATGATTAATGCTCTGCTGTGCCCCCCTCCCCCTGTGTGACCCCCACCCCCCGGTTTATTGGGGGGTGATGTGGCTGATGCGGGTGAGCATGTCGACGTAGGATTTTTCCATGGTGGCGAGTCCGCCGGTGGGTCCGCCTTCGTCGATGACGATGTATTCGTTGGGGGAA
>JABXGY010000337.1 GCA_016550395.1 archaeon
TATCTTTTCCTTTTCTAGCGCACGTCGAAGGGCTTGGGTTGCGGCGTCTTGAGTGATTTGTCGGAGAGTAGCCCCCTCCTGTTGATCTGTCATCTCAACCATTTCTTCAAGGCTTACATTTTCAGCCAAAGGCATCTTCTTTGTGAGAATCTTCAGGATTTCAAATCGTCCCTTTTTATCAGGAAGACTAACCTCAATCTCCCGCTGAAACCTTTTTCTGAATTCGGGGTCAAGGGCTTCTGGCGCAAAAGTGATGCCAATAACGATGACCTGTTTAAAATCCTCAAGAGCGTCGATTTCCGTATACAGCCAAGTAAGATTCTGCTCAACTGAAACTTCAGGAAACCTTTGTTGATGATTAAGTAACACTGCAAGATCAGGAATGAGAATGACACTGGGAGCAGTCTCTTTCGCGCGTTGAAAAATCGACATAATCCACTGATCATTGGATTGTGTAACTAGCTGCTCGATCCGAAGGATATAGAGCCAAGCCCTCGCCCCCGCAGTTGCCGCCCGGGCAAGAATATTTTTGCCAGTGCCTTGTGGACCATGAATGAGAACTCCCTTAGGAGGTATCAGATCAAGCCAACAGTAAAGCTCTGGATGCCGAAGAGGAATCTCAACTGATTCTTTGATCAGTTTAATTTCTTCCTTAAGGCCTCCAATATCATTGTAGGAGATAGAAAGGCGTTCAGCGGGGATACCGGTAACAGCTTTCATCCCAGCATATCTTTCTAACCAGAGCTTCAGCGCTTGTGTAGCCTCTTGTCCTATGTTCCCGTAAAGATTCCCGTGGAGGCTAACAATGCCTGCCTGGAACTCCTTCCATAACTTAGAATCAACACCACGAATAGTGACATTCGTTTCTAGCATCGTATCATCAACAACTTCTGTGTAATGATTACATATAAACATTATTATTGCATGTTCCTCATTAATAGAGGGCAGATACAAAATTCCTGGCGAGATGATTAGTATGACCTTTCCAGTACTATTTTCCAAGTGAGTGGAGTGGCGCGGGTTCCGTTGCTAGAGGATGGGAACCTTCGGGCATTCGTAAATAGGAATCGGGATATTTTCAGTTAAATCGAACTACTTCTAAAAGATGTTCGAAATCTCAAGTATGCTATTATGCGCTTTGTCATAGGTCGAAAAAACATTTGAGCGATGTAATGCAAGCAGTGAATGGACTGCTGGCGACATTAGCGTGTAGAGGCTTTTCGTCGGCGCTCTTGTCGATATACGTAATAAGTGAGAATCACTGCAAGGAGGACAATGAATCCCATAATGGAGTATAAAGTAAGGGTTGCTACTTCGGGGGGCACACCGAGTTGTTGAAGGTACCAGACTTGGTTAACAAACCATTGCAGGGACATTCCGATTCCAAAGAAGATGACAAAATGGATTATTTCGATAATCAATATTATGACAATAATCACCACAGTCACGTTTAAGACAGGATTGAACCGAGTTTCTCGGCCTTTCCAATTAACGGCAATGCTGAGGAGAATAACAATGACTAGCGCTGATACAGTAATCAAGCCAATTATAATGCCAGTAATGAGCCCTGCCGCAATTACGGTTATGATAAGGAAGACTAGGGAAAAGATACATTCTGGCCAACCATATATTCCGCGATTCCAAGCCTTCCGCTCTTCCTGATCATTGGACATAATATGAGTAAGTGAACGGTGGTTATTAATTCTTTATTTGGCTTCCAATCGCTCACAACTGATCAATTGGTTCAGCTTCAAAGATTTCAATCAGATTGAGTATTATCGCATCACAAGGTTCAATTACGAAATTAGATTTTAGAAATGTTGGATACCATTTCCAACGAACTCTTAATCTAAGTAGGTATGCCTCAGACTATTATCAGGTATGCACCGGACTATACGCCAACTGTCGAGAAGCCGAAATTAGTGTCCAGGATATGATTCAGGTTTGCTCGATGTCAAAGGACCCGTCATCGCTGTAAAGGCAGGTGATGCGCCAGTGGCGCGGATCCAAGCGAGGAGGGAGATCTGGAGAGTCGGTCGCCATCAAGCATCCCACAACGACTAACCTATTGGTGGTAGAAGAATAAATAGGGGGAGAGACCTGAAGCAAAGTAAAACCAACTTTTTCCCCCAACCATGGGAAACTAATATGCCTCTAGAGAAGCATTTAATCAATTGAATATGAACTGTCCCGTAGTATTCTCTGCCTAATCCACCAAGCCTTCAACACCAAAGGTTATATTTACTCCTCACCAAATTCGCCTTTCAGTATTTGAACCTTAACACCAGTATCAAATTCTAACCA
>JABXGY010000338.1 GCA_016550395.1 archaeon
CGTAGCCGAGTTGGGAGTCCCATGACTTACACCGTGCATGATAAGGGTCTTAGTACAATGATTGACTGGCGGAACCGCGACGCCTATGGTAAGAAATTAGCACCCAGCCGTCGGGCACAAATTTACAGGCTCCGAAAATGGCAAATCCGAACACGCGTTCATTCAAGCATAGATCGAAATCTCGCTTATGCCATGAGTGAACTAGATCGGCTAACCAGTCAGCTTGGCGTACCACGGCCTGTGAAAGAAGCAGCAGCTATCCTTTATCGTCGTGCAATCGAACACCACCTCATTAGGGGTAGAAGTATTGAAGCAATGATTGCTTCCTGCGTCTACGCCGCCTGTCGCCTCCGTCAGGTCCCACGGACACTAGATGAAATAGCTCACCACAGTCGAATCAGCCGCAAGGAACTCGGACGATGTTATCGGCTCCTCCTCCGCGAACTCGAGGTTCGAATTCCAATCGCCTCGCCCACTGATTTCATTCCACGCTTTGCCCAAGCGTTAGAACTTAGTGGAGACGTCCAGCACACAGCAGCCGAAATCGTTGACCAAGCCCGTTCCAAAGGCATCACTGCCGGTAAAGACCCCACCGGTCTCGCCGCGGCTAGTCTATACATCGCCTCAATCCAAGAAGGCGAACGTCGTACCCAACGTGAAATTGCTGAAATAAGCCGAGTCACAGAAGTTACTGTGCGGAATCGCTACAAAGAACTTGTTCGTGAACTCGGACTAAAAGTTGAGGTCTGAGCTTTTAGCTCAGATCCGGCTTTTCACTTTTTTTCCTCGTATTAGTAGATTTCAAGCACATCCAACCTTTATATTCAAGGGGTCTGCTCAACGATTTTTGTCGCTTTTTTTGGCATCGCCAAAAGGTAATTCAACTAGAACCACACAATAGCCGATACTTAGTATACTACGACAAACAACTCCAATGGAGTGTAGGACGACACATGAAAGAAATGCTCTGGCACAAACACAAATGGCCCAAAGAGGTCAAAAAAACCCTCAAATACCCCGAAGAACCTCTCTACACGATCCTTGATAAAGCAGCGAAAGAGAGTGGTGACCGACCATACACAGTGTATTCTGGCGTATCTCAAACCTTTTCACAGGTTCTAGAAAGCGCCAATCGCATCGCGAATTTCCTCAACAGCAAAGGCATCAAGAAAGGTGACCGAGTCGCTATCTTCATGCTCAATACCCCACACTACCCCCCTGTCTTCTTTGGAATCCTCAAGGCAGGCGCAACCGCCGTCACTTGTAATCCAACATACACAGTTCCGGAACTCAACTTCCAACTCAAAGATTCCGGTGCAAAAATGCTTTTCGTCTTCGACTTCAAAGGCTTCGTTTCAAGAGCCTATGCAGCGATGAAAGGCACCGACTGCAAGCATGCTATAGTCTGCAACATCAAACCTTTCCTTCCCAAGTTCAAAGCAGTGATAGGAGGACTCCTCGGCAGGACCAGTGACAAAGTCTACGATCCAGAGATCTCCACCTACTACCATGACATCATGGCGAACTATGAACCCAAACCACCAAAAGTTACTATCAAACCCAAAGACGACCTCGCTTTCATCCTCTACACCGGCGGTACGACTGGGATTCCGAAAGGTGCCATGCTCACCCACTACAACCTCTACTCCAATGTGATGCAGTACGACGAATGGGTCCAACTTGAGCCCAAAGAAGGTGGCCCAGTGAAAAAACTCGACTGTAGCAATGAAGTCTACATCGGAGCTCTCCCCTGGTACCACAGCTATGGCCTCACACTCACGATGATTGCCTCAGTATACCATCAGAGTACCTGTGTCTGTATAGCAGACCCACGTGATATCGAGGGCGTTCTCAAGGCAACTCAAAACCACAAAGGCACGCTCCTCCACGCAGTTCCCACTCTCTATGCAAGAATGGCTTCTCATCCTAAAATCAGTAAATACGACCTCACCAGCCTCAAAGCCTGTGGTTCTGGTGCAGCAGCACTTGCCCCTGCTACAGCGAAAGCCTTCGAAGCCGCATCCGGTGCAATTCTCTTCGAAGGTTATGGACTCACTGAAACCTCTCCCTTAGCCAGCGCCGACCCCACTCGATTGAGCACGCGCAAAATTGGCTCCATTGGCTTCCCCATTCCTGACACCGACATCAAAATCCTCGACATCGAAACCGGCACTAAAGAAATGAAGACCGGAGAAGACGGTGAAATCGCCATCTCCGGACCTCAAGTCATGAAAGGCTACTGGAAGAAACCTGACGCCACAGATGAAGTCATGCGCACTATCGGTAAACAAAGATTCTTCCTCACCGGTGATATCGGGCACTTCGACAAGGAAGGCTACCTCTACATCACCGATCGTAAGAAAGACTTGATCCCCGTTTCAGGATTCAGCGCATACCCCGCAGAAATCGAAGAGGTGTTGATCGAACATCCGGCGATTCAGATGGCAGCAGTGATCGGCATTCCGCGCAAGGATGAGCCGTTGAACGAGATGGTGAAGGCCTACATCGTTCTTGCCCCGGGTGCTTCTTTAACTGAGGATGAACTCAAAGAATGGACTAAGGAACGGTTGGCTGGGTATAAGCGTCCTAGGATTATTGAGTTTCGGGAATCGTTGCCAACCTCTACGGTGGGCAAGATTCTTCGTCGTGTGCTACGCGAAGAAGAACTGGCCAAAAAATAACTAAAAGGAACTCTCCCTGCTACTGGGAGGGATTCCCTTCCTCCTTTTTTACCTTTTTAGCTCTTGAGGACACTAATATAGATTGAAGTTCCCCTTATCGTTTCCTTCCCCGCCTTTTACTCTCCTTGGAAGCATTTGTATAATCTCTGCTGGAGCACGGTGTTCCTGAATAAGCTTAGCCATGATACGCATAGGACGGTCGATATGACGGAAAAATACCTTATACCCTTTACAGAGATGGTTTAGTCGCTCTTTGGACAAATAGAAGCAATATTCACAAGCAAGGTTACATCTGGCACCCGTGGGTTTTACTAAAAGGTGGAAATAGGGGGCTTGACGTTGACTTAGAACAATATTATTACTCATCGGTATAAATCCTGAAGCTAATCACAACTCATTCGGTTGGTAGCAATATAACTCTACAGGATTTACGTTAATTAGAACCACTGGCTCTACGTTGAAGGCGTTTTTCACCAATCTTAGTATACAACTCAAAGGCGTTCGCTGGTGGAACAGTAACCTCGGTTTCGTCCTTCCGTTCCAATGTCAAAGCTTCAGAAGGGCAAGTACTAATGCAAAGGCCACATCCAATACAATAATCCAAATCAATCTGAGCTACGTCGCCCTCGACGGTGATAGCATCCATTTGACAACGATCAATACAAGTTTGACAACCCGTACAACTATCAGCATCAACAACTGCATAATAGTTACTCGGAATGAGTGTTGCTGGTTTAGGCAGTTTCTTCAGGTTCGTCAAGATACCACAGTGGCAGCCACAGCAATTGCAAATCACAAAGCCCTTCTGATCGTTACTTGGACTACAAACCAGGCCCGCATCATGTGCTTGGTCAAGAATATCTAGCGCTTCGTCTACCGTGATTTCACGACCATATCCATTTTCAATATAATAGTAAGCACCGGTCGAGAAGACCATGCAAACTTCTTCAGGCTTGTCACATTTCTCTCCTAAAGCCTCTTTCTCACGCTTGCAGATACAAGGTGCAACAGCGATTTTACTTTGTTTTTTGACAATTTCTCGGGCGTCTTCATGGGGTAGGATACCCATAGAAGGAGACAGGCTAGCAGCCACAGGGATCACTCGGAGTTGATGTGGCTCAGCGTTAGCAATAAGTTCCTCTTGTAGGGCTTCTTCCATATACTGCTCGAAATCCTCGGCTAACTCTTTGGTCATATTGTTGACTTGATGTTCGTAGATGCCAATGGCAAACCATTCAGCACGGTATTGTGTAATTCCCCCTTTATGTGAACGAAAAATCAATCCCTTATCCGCTAACTGTTCCAATAACGGTTGGATTACCTCAGGATCTTGGTTGGCTCGTTGAGCAATTTGTTCAACGGTTTCGGGAATATAGGTTAGGTGAAGAGCCATTTCAGCCTCTTCTTCAGTGAACAGTCGCTTGAGGATTCGAATTTCTACTCCAGATTCGGTTTTAGGATAACCGACTGGGAGATTGTCCAGATGTTCACGAAGGCGTTCATACACAATATCACTACTCATGATACTCACCATGCTCTGCCTACATACGCGATTCTTCCTTGAATAACTTCTGTTAATGTTCAAAACTTAGTAACACAACTAAGTTAGAGTTTATGACCGCAGTGGGAACAGTGCTTTGAATCCGGTTCTATCACTGATCCACAGTTCTCACAATAATGCATAGATGGTTTGCCAGGGATATATCCAGCATGACGGGGTTTAGGCCTCGCTCTTTCTATAGCTTCTTGTTTTTCTAGGATGGCAGGGAAATGCAAAAGGTATAACCCTGCAGCTAATGTAGCCCCGAGGAGTCCCATGATGATGTCACGGACACCGTTCCACCAGAAGTTTGAATAGAGACCAAGCCATGGAAGAAAAACCGATAAGAA
>JABXGY010000339.1 GCA_016550395.1 archaeon
GAGTCATCGAGACCCCTTTCAGTAATCACTCATATTTGTTTGACTCTTAAGGGAACAACTAATGAAGATAATTCTCAGGATTATATGGACTTTCATCTAGATACAAACTAGGCCCACTTTGATGGATAATTTCGTGAGCAATTGTATGTAAGAGAAGACCTTCCATCGAAACCTCACCAAATAAAATCATCATTACCTGTACGAATTCCGAGGGAGGTTGTAGGAAAAATTCATTCACCGAGATTATGCTGTATCCTTCTAACTCTTTGTATGCAATCTGACTTGGCCTTAGATTGAAGCCCATCCTTTCAGGATCTTCCCATCTCGTACCAAATTCATCCCTTTCATAAACCTCATAAACATGAGTACATATAAGAAGGTGAGGAGCGTGACTAAGGGCGCTATTAATAACATCTGCGATCGTCATTTCACCTAAATCTGGGTGTCCAACGAATGGTGTTGAGTAGGCTATTTCGGCAATATCATTAAACCACGCATCGACAATTTCTTGTAGATCAGGTGTTAGACTAGAGGTTAAAATAAAGTCCCCTTGTCCCTTTCTGAACATAAAGGGGCCTCCTGAAGGAATATCATAAGTAATCGCACGGTTTATTCTTCGCTGAAGCCGCCTTTTCGCCCGATCTGCCCGTCTTAGTATCGCTTTGTCGTTTAATCTCTCTGTAAAACTGGGCATATACCATGGTTCTTTTATCCAGCTTGTATGTTTCTTAAAGTATTGGTCAAATATCGAACCCCAAGATGCTCCTGAAGCGTCTGTGAAGGTAAGATTTCCGTACCCCCAAATATCTTGGACCGTTCGAACTTCAGGTGGCGTTCTGTGCAGACCAGCCCAGGTTCGCCAAAGATAAGCTCCATAGATTACCATATGCCAACCGTGATTTTTGAAGTTCATGGAGTACGCCCCGCCGCACTGGGCCGTGTGCCCAGTGGGATCAACGAGAGAAACCGGGTTGTTGAGCACGTAAGTGTAGGGACTCATCACGGTATGATCCGGGTCAGGAGAAGTGAACCGTCCGAATCGGGGATCGTAGAATCGCGCTACCATGTAGGTGAATCCATGTTCACGCTCCCAATTCTTTCCCAAAAAGCGTTGGGAACACAGGGTGTCCGAACCCGAGGAGTCGATCACGTTACCGAAGGCATCATAACGATAGTCAGCCACCTCGACCGCAAAGTGATCGGTAACCGAACGTACCGACGCATTACCGTCTGGATGGAGCCAGAAGGTGTCACGGTCACCGTCCTTGTCGGTTTCTATTCGTACCGTCGCTCCCGGGATTCCATACACATAACGTGCCAGCACCTGATTAAACTCACCTGCCTTAGGTGATATGTATTCAACCAGCGGCGAGAGCCCGTTTATGCCGTACAGGTACATCCTGTCGTACACCTCTACCCCCCATCCGTCGCCCGGATCGTCGTCGTTGGGTAATGGATCGTACATATCGTTATGCTTGTGAGAAACCCCCTGATCCATATCACCTGAACCCCCCGGCAAGATGTCGGAAGCTGAAGACCCGCCGTTTTCTTTTTCGTTGCTGTTGGTAAATCCGGGTAGGAAACTGAACACCGACATGCGCATCAGAGAATCCGCCCAGCTTGTATCCTGCGGTAATGAATCGGTGAGAATTAACAGCACAAAAGAATTAAGTTATCTCACCTCAGTACAGTGACCTTTTGAATGGTTTCAAAACCATCGCCGGTAAATCGGATGAAGTAGACTCCTGAAGAGTGTCCTTCTCCCCAATTGATTAAACCAGCTGAACTGGCGCTGTGAATTTCATCGACCTTGCGTCCAGTGGCGTCGAAGATCGAGACGTGAAAACCTTCAGGACAATGCGAGTAACGTAGGGTTATCTGTGGGCCGATGGAGGTGATGAGTTCCAACTTCGGTACTTCAACCGATTCTTCGGCAACACTGATCGGGGTTTCCCAGTACTGTACAGGAAAGAAATCTGAACCTCGTTTTTCATATCCCGAGCTTCCCAAAACCGCAACCTCCTTTGAAGAAATTACTTGATAGGTTGCATTTCCATACAAGGCATTCGCTGTTATATGTTGATAATACTCTCCTTTATTTAAAACCCCATCCCACAGCAGAGAATCGTTTCGTCCTTCGACACCTATTCTGTATACTGTTACGTCTGTATTATCGTGGAATGCAACTACATGAAGTTTTGAAAATGCATTACCAGGAATACCCGGATCTGATCTTTGGAGCGGCACGTAAAAATCAGTTCCTAGCCCAGTACCGGTTCGATCAATGCCTCGTATGGCAAAATAGCGAATCTCTTCTCCTAAACTGTGACTGGAGCTTTCCCAATGAATCATTGGAACTGAAATATCTTTATCACTGTGGATGTAAAAAGCCTTAGGACCATATCCATTATCGTTAACTGTCAGCCCTCTAGACACACCTTCATCTTCTAAAAAAATCTCCCACACCGTATCGGAAGGATCGTCAAGATTTATTACTGTGACCTGGACACTGTCTTCCCAAGGTACAATCTGGATGTCTTGTTCATGAGGGGCGTAATGGGCATACGTAAAGAAATCTCTTCCCTTGAAGGTTCCGTTGAATGCTGGAGAATACATACCAACACTGGCAAAACCGCTCATAGCAGAAACAGGATATGTTGCTTCGACAGAAAAAACCAACCTATCTTTTCCTGCGTTATCGGCATCCCAATGATAATAATCAGCACTGTCCAAATCCCCCTCCCAGATGATCTCATCTTCAGCAAGATCTCTAAAAACTACATGCGTGCCATCATAATAAGCAAAGATTGTCGCACACCGTTCATATTCGGGTAGTCCCACACCCGGTGAAACAGCGGATAAAAGCCTGTTACTGATCGGTTGACTCCTTTCATCAACTGCAAACCAGCTTCCCTGAGTTGACATTTCCCATGGATTACCACTCATTACTGAAATTCCTTTATCCGCTCTAACGTAATACGCTCCTTCTGCAGGTAGGTCAACAAACGCGTAGTCATCTTCTGTGAGGGTATCTGACCATTGAACCTGGCCAAGATGGTTTGAAACTTCGCAGTAGTTGTCATCGGCGTAGGAAAAGATGGTCAGGTATCTTTCGGTGAATACCCACGTGGCCGAGCTGTCCCAGCGCATAGAATCAGGGGCAAGGTCTAGTCTATCCACGGCATGTGTGGATGTGGTCAAACTGGTCCAGCCAAAGACGATTGTAGGAACAACGAGAAGTAACACTCCTACACAAATAACCAAGGTTTTTCTGGTCATCGTAACCTCCTCCAGGTTAAAGCCAGTATTCTTAGTAAGCTTACGCACGTACTTAAAAATGTCAAGATTACAGTTCTTTTTTTGCATGTACTAATATCGAATACTAAATCACTTTTTAAATTGTCCATGAAAGGTATCATACCCCTTGACACCTTGAACCAAGTGTTTAATATAAATATAAACATAATCGCAGTTAAGCAACCAACCGGTAAGGAGGAGTTGTATGAGAAGAGTGTTTATAGGACTGGCGTTTCTACAAGTGTTAGTACCTTTGATTTCATGGTCTAGAATCCCTAGCGAATCACGAATTTGGTTAATGAAAACAAACTCAATGGGTGAAACTCTCTGGATCAAGTTTTACGAAGGAGGGTTACATGCTTGGCCTAATGATAATAGTATTCAGCAAACATCAGATGATGGTTTTATAGTCACAGGAGGTTTATCAGGAAA
>JABXGY010000340.1 GCA_016550395.1 archaeon
AGAAAAAAAGGAAGATGAAACCAAACCTGCAAAGAAAGAAAAAAAGACGAAGAAAAAAGCAGAACGTGATTCAAACTAGAAAATCAAAGGAGTGAAATACAAAATGGATGTTGTTGCAGAAATTGATCGTGAACGGATAACGGCTTTACTCCGGGAAGGTAAACGAATCGATGGTAGAGGATTTGATGAAGTCCGTCCAATTACTATTAAACAGGGACTTATATCCAAAGCTGAGGGTTCTAGTGAGGCGTGGTTAGGTCAAAGTCGGGTAATTGCAGGTGTTAAAATCCAGGTTGGAACACCGTTTCCTGATACTCCTGATGAAGGCGTAGTTATTACATCAGCTGAGCTATCTCCAATAGCCTCACCTGTGTTTGAATTAGGACCACCCAAGGAAGAGGCAATTGAACTGGCTCGTGTGGTTGATCGAGGAATTCGTCACTCTAGCTCAATTGATCGAAAGTCATTATGTATCAAATCTGGAGAACATGTATACATGGTACTGGTAGACCTGTATGTCCTTGCTGACCATGGTAATCTCATTGATACTGCTTCATTAGCGGCAATTACAGCGCTAATAGATACTAAAGTACCCAAAGTCAACGTCTCTGAGGACGGAACAGCTGAAATCTTAGAAGAAACCACCCCTTTTGAAATGAGCGATCCACCCCTTACGATCACTTTCGCCAAGATTGATGATGCCCTCATTGTGGATCCCTCATTAGAGGAAGAACAAGTCATGGATGGACGACTTTCGATTGCCATTGATGGTGATGATACTATCTCTTCGATGCAAAAACAAGGATCAGTTCCCTTCACATACCAAGAAGTCATTGAGGCCGTTGAACGAGCGAGCAAAATTGTTAAAAAGATGCGTAAACAGCTTCCCTAAAGGTGAGTAATCCCATGGGACGTACAAAGAAAGCCGGGCGCGCTGGGCGTTTTGGAGCCCGTTACGGGTCCACCCTCCGCCAGCGTGTAGCAAAAATCGAAGCTAACCTTAAGATCCTCCACAAATGTCCAAGTTGCCAGACTAAGGCCGTTCGCCGAATTTCTACGGGTATATGGAGTTGCCGAAAGTGTGGGCATACCTTTACTGGTGGAGCCTGGATTCCCGTTACAGATGCCCAGAAAATCCTACGGTCATTCCGTGAACGATCTGCCGGTCGGCGAACATCGTGATCATCATCGGGACTACTCGCAAGCCTACCCAACGAATCCGAAGCTTCATTAAGGAACTAAATCGGGTCCTTCCAAACTCAACCCGTCTAACGCGCGGAAAACAGGGTTTTGAAGAATTTTGTGAGACGGCACAAGGTCTCGGAGCGACACGAATTCTCCTAGTAGGTGCCTTCCATGGCAATCCAGGCCGCTTAGGCTTCTTACGCTTTATGAATGAAAGCTGGGAGTTTCAACCCCCAACTATTATCATCAAATCAACACGTCTACTTAGAGAATATCACATTGAACCACCTCGGAAAATCAAAACATTGTATGTAGTTCCTGATGATCCACGTGATGAGAGTAAAGCGGAAATGTTAGCCCAGGCCTTAGAAGTACCATATACAAACCGTGAAAACCTCCTGGATTCAAAAAGTAAATTTGCCATATTACGTGTAAGCTATGCTCGTAACAAGTCGATAGATTTTTTGTCTCCTGATGAGAAACAACCACTGGGACCATCACTAGCTCTAAAGCATTTCTTGACACGACCCATAGGGGATCAGAAAAGATGGTAACACCAACCGCTCCCTCTTCGGACACCAAATTACATCGTCCTTTCACTCTAACGATTACACTGCATACAGAATCACCTCGAACCCGTGATACATTACTCGCCGCACTGGAACCAGAATTCGCGTCGATAGATTCAAAAAGAGTTAGGCTTTTGGTTAACTCTAATCAAAATCAAATCGTGTTTCACCTCGCTGCCACAGACGTTACGGCGCTTCGCGCCGCCGCTACATCGCTCATGCGTTTATATAGCGTGGCTGATGGTGTAAACCAATTCATGGTGAAGAAAAATGGGTGAAGAGCTTCCTCCTCGTGTCCGCCAACAACTGGTTCGAGTTCAACAAACACGAGATAGTTTACAATATGTAACTGCCCTTCTAGTCCAAGTGAAGCAACAATTAGCTGAAACTAATAATGCACTTGAACAAGTCAAGGGTCTTACTGCGAAAAGTGTAATTTACCAGGCTTCTGGGCCATTGCTCTTTAAAACCACTAAACAGAAAGCCACAAAGGCTCTAAGTGAGCAAAGTGAATCGCTTGGTGTTCGTGCGAAATCACTGGAAAAACAAGAAGGTCAGTTACGAAAACAGTTCGACTCGCTTCAAGAAACTCTCCGTGGAATGCTTGGTCAGCCGGGACCAGCTCCCGCTAGCTAGTCGCACAGCTCTAGACCGCCCGAAAAAGCAACCCTACATCGGCGGGACTATTACTTGAAACAGCTTAATCCTTCTCAATTCCTCTCTACTCTCTTACAAAAGGTATCAAATTCAGTTGCACTGATCCTACATCAAAGTGCTGACCCTGATGCCATTGGTAGTGCGGCTGCCTTAGCAAAGCTTCTGATGGTTCATGGCAAAAACAAACCCAAGATATTTGCTGAAAGTCTGAACCGAAGTGCGAAAAATATCGCCCAAGCCTTCGACATTACCATTGCTGAAGCTAAAGACCTTCCCCAGCATGATGTTGTTGTTTTAGTCGATCTTAATAATGCAGAACAAATGGGAGATGTAGCACCTCATCTTCGCCCAAAGAATCTAGTCACATTTTGCATTGATCATCATGTGCCACACAAATCGCTTCCAAAATTTGTCAACTTTCTTCTTTATGATGACTCTGTCCGTTCAACGGCTGAACTCGTGTTACAACTTTGGGAGGCTAGCGAACATTCTCTTCCTAGTGATGAGGCAACACTATTGGCCAGTGGACTTGTGTATGATTCCCGCCATTTTCAGATTGCACTGAATAATACCTTTGAACACTTTGTATCTTTACTCCAATATGGAGCAGCCTATGACCAGGTTCTAAAGCTTCTATCAACGCCCTTGGATAAATCTGAAAGAATCGCTCGACTCAAAGCGGCAAAACGGGTCGTAGTTTACGATGAATATGACCTGATCATTGCTGCAACAGTAATTCGAACCTATGAAGCTAGTGCGTGTCGTGCTCTGATTGGGTTGGGTGCGGACATAGCGCTCGCAGTAGCTGCGAAAAAAGATGAAGTACGGTTAAGTGCACGTGCAACCACCGATGTGGTCCGGGAAAGGGGTCTTGATTTAGCTAAGGATGTGATGGAACCATTGGGTGAATTGATTGGGGGAGCTGGTGGTGGTCATCCCTCCGCTGCAGGCGCCAATGGTCCAGCATCAAGCGATCATGCTTTGGGCTTGGCTCTACAATTACTCCGGAAAACTCTAAAGGCGCATAATGACACAACCTAACCGGTTTTGGATTCCGGTATCGAAGGGTGACATAGCGTGAGCATTGAAATATCTGAGCTTTCCTTCACATATTCCGGTTCTACTAACAAGGTATTAGATCAGATTTCTCTCTCGATTCCTCAAGGAGCTTTTATTGGACTTGTTGGCCCTAGTGGTTGCGGCAAAACAACATTGGCACGGTGTCTGAATGGGTTAATCCCACATTTTCATCCAGGTGAACTAGAAGGCTCAGTAAATGTATGCGGCTTAGAGGTTCAAGATCACCACGCCCATGAACTGGCACAAAATGTTGGTTTAGTTTTTCAGAATCCCGAAAACCAGTTAATAGCTCCCACCGTGGAACGAGAACTGGCCTTTGGACCAGAAAACCTAGGAGTGCCCCGAGATCAAATTCGTCACCGAGTTGAAACACTAATTCAACAAATTCATCTTGAAGAGCTCCGCGATAAAGCCCCCTATGAGCTCTCCGGAGGTGAACAACAACGAGTCGCGATAGCCGCAGTTCTAGCATTAGAACCAGACATCCTTGTGTTAGACGAACCGACTGCGAATCTCGATCCGCTTTCAGCCTATGAGATTTTACAGCTTCTCTCACAGCTAAACCGGGATATGCAATTAACTGTTTTGTTAATTGAACATCGTCTCGAACTTGTCTTACCTCATGTCCAAGAGCTTATAGTATTAGCTAATGGGCGTTTGGTTCAAAAGGGTCCTCCCAGCCAGGTTGTTATTGATCCTGTAGTAGCAAAGATTGGTGTCGCTGTTCCTAATGTAGTTCAACTATTAAAACAACTAAATCATCCCAAACTTGCATCTAGCACTCCTCTTTCGGTCAGACAAGCCATCGAATTAATTCTGCAGGAGGTACAACGATGATTATCTTTGATGACGTTTGGTTCAGTTATAACCCTGACCAGTACGTCCTGCGAAATCTTTGCCTGCAATTAAAACCGGGTCAAATTATTGGATTAATGGGAGAAAATGGGGCAGGAAAAACAACCCTAGTTAAACACATTAACGGTTTATTAAAACCAACTCAGGGCGCAGTCTTCGTTGATGGTGTCAATACACGGGAAACCTCTACAGCTCAGCTTGCCCGACAAGTCGGGTTCGTGTTCCAGAATGCTGATCATCAACTTTTCGCTGATACACTTCAAGCAGAGATTGCATTCGCGCTCCGAAACCTAGATTTTTCAAAAGCCGAAATTGAGCAGCGAGTAACTCGCTATCTGGAACGTTTTGAACTCACTCGATATCAAGACCAGTCACCCTTTTTATTAAGTGGTGGAGAACGCAAGCGATTAGCACTAGCATCGGTGTTGTGTGTTGAACCTAAAATCTTAATTTTGGATGAACCCACACAAGCCCAAGATGCGCTTCAAAAACAAAAACTCCTTGATTTCATGGAAACATTTCGAAGCCCTGATCACATCTTACTTCTCGTCACCCATGATATGGAGTTTGCTATCAGAGCCGTTGACCGGCTCCTCATCCTTTCAAAAGGTCAGCTCATCGCAGACGGAAGTCCCCGACAAATCCTCAATAACCCTTCTATCTTTGAAAGAGCCCGATTATTACCTCCCCAACTGACACAATTCGCCCATCAACTCGCTGAATACATACCCCAATTCCCAACAGATATCACAACCCTTCCCGAAGCCGTGGATGCAGTCAACCAACTTCTCCGGAGTCGAAGGTGAAAAGGACATGGCCGCAATCTTTGAAGCATTTCGATTTAAGCAAAAAGACACCTTTATGCACAGGTTAGATCCACGGACTACATTCTTCATGGCCGTGGTTTTTTCCATCGTTGGAATGCTATTCCTCGAAATCATCCCTTTACTACTAATATTGTTGACTATGATTCCTTTCATTTTTCTTGCCCGATCGGTGCGACAGTGGTCAAAAAGCCTGCGGGGTCTAGCGCTTCTCGCCGGCTTCATTCTCACCATTAATACGTTCTTTCTCACGTTTTCCTTCGCCGTATCCACAGTACTCCGTCTTGTCGTCCTAATGACTGCTTTTTCTCTCTTCTTTCTCACTGTTCACCCCGATGACTTTGCTCTAGCACTCATTAAAATGCGGGTTCCATACGAATTCGCCTTTGCATTTTCTATGGCCGTTCGTTATGTTCCCACAATTGCCACCGAAACTGAAACCATTCGTGACGCACAGATGTCTCGAGGATTAGAATTAGAACGTGGCAATATACTCCAACGAGTCCGTAATTACATTCCTATTTTAATTCCCATTATCGTCAGTTCTATACGCCGTGCCCTTCAAGTGGCTGAAAGCTTAGAATCACGGGCGTTCGGATCAACAACTAATCGGACTAGCCTATATGAACTCAAGCTTCGTAAACGGGATTATGCCTTGATGGTTGTAAGCACCCTGATTCTGGTATTTGCATTATACATTACCTTTATTATTCGGATTCAGGCTCCCTGGTTTTTACCAGATTGGTTTTTCTGGCACTTCCCCCTCTAATCAAGTAAATCTGATAACCTATAGTTATGGTGAAAAAATGGCTCCATTGTACCTCAATGAAGTTATTGTCGATTCCACCCCTCATCGAATCGGCGTCTTTGGCTGCACCCCTTCGCAATCACAAACTTCACAAAATCTAGTGGACATCGCCCAAACGGTTGCCACCACACATGATATCACAATTCAAGTAGTAGACGCAAAATACATCGTAAGTCCAAATCATTTACTTTTCGCTGCTATTCATGCTTTAACCGCCTTTCGTCACGGCACTCAACGCGCAACCACACTCGCCATGGAAATTCTCCGATTTAC
>JABXGY010000341.1 GCA_016550395.1 archaeon
GCATTGGACAAACCTTCTCAACACAATTCCACATTTTTCCAGTGAACGCGGTGTCCTCTATCTGCGTTATCATTCCTCAGAGATTACCCAAGCGTTCCATTCCCTCCAGGGAATACGTCCTGACTTAACTGGTCCCTTTTCGAATCCAATGACAGTCATCCAACAATTACAGCAGCGCGAAGATGTTGACGCAGTAGTCATGGTAGAAGAAGGACTAATAGTGTATTTACTAGCAAAGATTCAAGCTGCATTCAAACCCGATATGGATATTCTACAATATCTTGAACTTGCTCAAGTAAGTCTCAAAGAAGAGTTAGGTCGTCGTTTTCATGTATGGCCCCAGGAATTTTGGGGAAAGAGCACCTTAGCATTATTCGAAAGGGTACAAACACTATTAGATGTCTTACCACCGAATATGGTATTCGTATTAGGGATTTTTGAAGAAACCCAGATTTGGGCTAGTTTAATTTTTCTTCGTGTTGATGGACAAATTCGATTGATCACCTCAACAAAAATCCTGGAACCTTTCGAATTCAATATCAAGGAATGGCAGACAGATTATCGAAATCTCCTCAAAGCCGTTAAAGACAAATTAGCAGAACCCACATTAGGTTTCTTTACAGATGATGAAACGTTTCGTTTTCTACTACGTAGCGATACGCCACTTGCTTTCATTTCACAAGCACGGAAAGCTGGTCAAATCATCATTGATCCAATTCCTTCTCGAATTAGAAGTCGTATTTAGTAATCAACCCAAGGATTGGCGTTTGCGAATAATGAAAAGCCACATTACGGCAAAAATAGTCAACAGACCAGCAGTGAAAACAATTAAAGCAACTTGAAGAGGTGATAACACAACAGGAGTCATGGGTGAATCACCAGGATCAACATTTAGGGAGAAATTCCCAACATAATTATCATCCAGCACTGGATGAGGTGCAGTGTTGTTACATAGAGTTGCATAGGAGGGAAAAGCAGGGAACACAACTGTTGTGATATATTCACGACTTAAAGGGGAAGCATATTCAAAAGCCTCTTCAAGTGATACTTCACTATCCGCATTTTCATCTGCAGACGAGTTGATTAGGGCATTGGTAAAGAAGTGATTAAACACATCGCCAATGATAGGCAACGATTCTTCTGGTAGTCCCGCCCAAGAGTATTCTCCTATCTGAGAGGATGCAATATGAACGTGAGAATCAGATAGCTGTGGTAACATTTCTTCTGATCCACAAGCTGAAACCACTAACACTTTCTCTTGACTAGGCAAATTTCCCCATTGGATAGGAAACCAATCTAACCAATTCATTGTATTAAGGATATAATTGCCATGAGCGAAAATATAGAAAAGAATGACATCATTGGCATCTGCATTCTGCCGAAGAAATGTCAGGGCGGTCTCTCCAACAAGTTGAGTAAGTTCACCATGATAGAACCGAATATGATTAGATTGCCAGTCTAGCGTTTGTAGAGTTGTATTCCATTTATGAGAATCACTAAATCCGGTAGGGAGATCGGATCCTGAATTAGGATAATCGTTCATTTCTAAGAAAACTGCCCATCCTTCCCGAGGAGTGAGGGGTAGCTGGGCTGAGAATACTTCGGAGTGGAAACCTAAGAAGGCGGTGAGGAGAAGCAATCCAATAAACATAACGCTTAGATAGAGCTGTTTTCCACAAATCGAATCAGTGAGTTTCACGTTGAATATACCCTCAAGGAACTTCTTTTAATTTTCCTTTGAGGATTGTAACTATTTTGACACTTGTTGAAAAAAAAGAGGGAACTGCCCATTGCATGACCCATTAGGAGGTTTTACTGTTTTTCAAGACAAAGATGAACCAATTTATCGTCTTATCTAGCGGTTTTTCACTTATCATGCACCCTCTCTGCCTTTTAGTAGGCTCAGATGGAAGTGGTCTACCATGGAGGCACACTCGTGACACACTTTATGCAACCTCAAGCTGAATCAGATCGGATACTCTGGGAAGTACTGCAACAACTGCAACCTCATCGGTCGGAGACTCACCGAGCAGCAATTCTCCGCGCAGATCAGGTGCAACGGCTTCGACCATTACTCGATTATGCGTGTCGACTCCATTGGCGTGCGGGACGAACGGAGGAGAGCGAAGCCGCGCTAAAACGGTTTGTCTACAGATTTCTGGCGGGCGACATTCCCTACTATGATTAACCCCGTTTGAAATGGCCTCTTTCTCTGAAAAATAGGTTCTAGGAGAGGACAGCCGGGACTCGGTGCCTCTCCTAGCATTTTACATTCGATGAGTGTTTACTTTCGCTTTTTAAGCCAGCCATAGATGACACTACCGAATATGATAATGAGAACAACGGCGGTGCCAATCCAGATCCATTCTTGTGGAATTGGGGTTGTAGGTGATGGCGTGGTAGGTGAGCCTAGGTTATACCCTGCTGCCCAATCCCAATTGAAGATTTGTGTAAAGAAGGTGGCAACACCAGTGTGAGTGATGATGACACCGGCTTCACGGTTTTCGTGTGTGGATTCATAGCTCCAGTTTATGCTAGATATAAGGACTTTCTGTCCATCGACAATGACTCCCTTGTTGTGGGTCCATCCGAAGAAGGTTTGGTTACTAAATACGACTTCAACTCCATTTGCAAGGAACATTTCACCAACTTCCTGCATTCCGGAACTACGATTATCAAGGATTACTCGA
>JABXGY010000342.1 GCA_016550395.1 archaeon
AAGGACCACCTCGTTCCAAACTGATACGCGCTATGGCTAGTGCAATGGATTATTTGGTACGAGCAAAATGCTCGTTGATTCTGACTAGTGGCGCATCCAACCAATGGGAGCTACGTGCTCCACGAGACCTAGCAGCACTTAGTTATCTCATTAATATTCCCGAGAATGTCGCAAAAACTGCCATATTTGACACCCCCCTAGTTTTGCTTTCCAAAACTAGATACATCCCCAGTAAGAATCCCCCACGACAGACTAGGAGGAAATCTTGAAGATGCGAACTCGAAGACGATACTTGGCAGTTCAGTTGTATTCAAAGGGTGAGCTTCCAACTGAATCTAATTTCCGAAATACAATCTGGCAACAGCTTCAAGAGTTATATGGCGAGCTCGGAGTGAGTCGAATTGGATTTTGGTTAATCGCCTATCACCTTGATTCCCAGACTGCAATTCTCCGATGCCAACACGATCAAGTTCGTCCTCTTCGAGCAGCACTAGCAACTATTCAAAGTAGCAATTCAACTCCATTGATTTTCCAAGTAGTTGGCATCAGTGGTACAATTCGAAAAGCAGTCAGCCTACTTCCAGACCTTGATCCCCATACAGTGATACATCCCCGTAAACACCGATAGAATCCATACCCTGTGCCAAAAGAAATAAAACTTATGCCTTCAACATGGTCATCGGGGTTCAGTGAAGCACCGCCGCTCCATACTGAGCCTTGTGCTATGACGATCTCGCGACGAGCCGAGAGCCCCCGCCTTTTCTCATGTACCTATAGTTGGTATTGTTTGATTTCTACGGATATGAGAAATCCTTGCCATAGTTGATAGGCTTTCATTCGAAATCGTTTTTTCTGAATGCCATCAATAATCCAAACACATGGATTGAATTCCATGAACTCAAGGTCACTAGCAGATGGTGTAGGTGGGGCCGGATGAGAATGGTAAATCCCTACTTGTTCCAATCCCTCTTTTGCTGCAGCCATAAGTATGCAATATTGGAGTTCGGGATCAATTTCGAATGAAGAAATGGATCTAGCAATATTTTCTGCTTCCGTAATGCGGATTACTCGAGCAATTAATTCCTTTTCGATATATCTTCCAAGAAGTAACGCACAAGCTTCATGGGGAAGCGCTCGACCGCGAATTCCATATAATTGACGTCGATGCAAGGACGTTAGTTGAATTTGCGCGATACGGGGAATCGCCATTCAGCATTCCACAGCCAAAGACTTAAAAGCATCTCACCTTTTGAGTCTTCGCATTCCACGCCCGACAGAGGCTGCGATTGGCAATGTCTAAGGATAAATCTCGTGATAGGCAATTTATGCGTCGGACGATGCTCATCAGCATCATCGCTCTCATCTTCTTTAGTATACTAATTACCCTCATGGCAACGCGTTTTGGACCAGTTGGCCCCTTTCTCGATTTCCTTGGACCTGTCGTTACAGGAGTGTTTGCAATTCTGCTTCTAACCTTAATGTATATTGGCTTAATCGTCTTTTTCGGCAATCTTCGCGAATGGTATGGAGAAACAGCTGGCTGGTTTGAAGTTATCATCCTCTGGATAATCATCATAGTCATTGGCTATATTGGCTTTGGATGGCTCGCTGCACTCTTAACTGGTCTCCTATGCATTGGTGTCATTTACTATATACACGTCTCCCAGAGTTAGAAGTCCCCTAAATTCCCTCCAGTAATGGGTGTCTTTCAATAACAAGATTTTAAAGGCGTTAGTCCTAATCGGCAAACCAATACGAAATAACATGAACCTCAGAGGGCTAACACTCACTTCCTTCTTATTAGCCGTTGATGGAGGAACCCTCGTTGTTTGACAAAGCGCAGAGTTACGACATTGCCCTGACGACATTTAGTCCTGATGGACGCCTATTCCAGGTTGAATACGCCTTTGAAGCGGTTCAAAAGGGAACTCCGGTTATTGGAATCCGAGCATCAGATGGAGTTATTTTGACTGCTGCGCTCCGAAAACACGCTCTGCAAGAACCTTATCATGATGACAAAATCTTTCAAATTGATGATTCAATTGGTACTGCGATTTCAGGGTTATCAGGAGATGCACGGATTCTCGTTAGTAATGCTCGGGAACTAGCTCAAATCCATCAGTTTACCTTTGGCGAGCCAATTCCGGTTAAGCTTCTCAGTAAGAAAATTAGTGACCATATTCAATCTTATACACAGCAAGGGGGAACGCGACCGTACGGAGTTTCTATGCTACTCATCGGTGTAGATTCAGATCCCCAACTTTATTTGACTACACCAATCGGAGCCTTTTGGAGTTACAAGGCTTTTGCGGTTGGCATCAGAGCTGATCAAATGAATACCCTGTTAGAGCGTGAATACGCTCCAACATTGACTGTTAACGATGCCTTAAAACTGGCCATTCGAATTTACAAAGAAACAGCGGATACATCCATACAAGCAGAGGCTTTTGTTGCTGCAAAAGTCATGACTTCTGACAGGAAATTCGTGAAATTAGGTGAGAAGTCAATCCAGGCCCTTTTTGAGGCAGCCCAATGAAATGGAATGGTGATTGGTATGTCTGGGACAGGTGGAATGCGGGGTGATAAACGCGTTGACTTGGGTGATGCGGTTCTAGCGAGATTGGAAACCCATGGGAAGCGATTCGAAATCATTGTGGATCCAAAACTTGCTTGGAGTTTTAAACAAGGGGAGGAAGTTGAACTTCGTGAGATCCTTCGCGGTGATGCAATAATCTTCGAAGATGCACTTAGGAGTAAAAAGGCACCTGATGAAGCTCTTCTGGAAGCCTTTGAGACTACTGATGAATTTGAAGTAGCGCGACAGATTTTAGAAAAAGGAGCACTTCAATTAACAACTGAACAGCGCCAGGAAATGGTGGAGAAACGAAGAAAGCAAGTCGTTGATATCATTGTTCGAAACTGTATCAATCCGAAAACAGGGCTTCCTCATCCTCCAACACGAATCGAATCCGCGATGCAAGAAGCGAACGTTGTGATTGATTCTACCCGTACAGCTGAAGAGCAAGCTCGTGATGTCGTGAAGGCTTTGCAACCGATTATTCCCATTCGAATGGAAGTTCAACAGCTTGCAATAAAAATCCCACCCGACTTTGCTCCTAAGGCATATGGTATTGTCGAACGAGTAGGACATATCGCAAAAGATGAATGGCAAAAAGATGGATCCTGGATTGCCATCGTCGAAGTTCCCGGTGGATTACGTGGAGAACTTATCGATGGATTAAATAACCTGACCAGGGGACGTGCAGAAATCAAAATTCTCAAAAAAGAGGCTCTCTAGGAGGTTTACACTACTATGTCTCTACATTTTGAACAGCAAGATATCGTGGTTCCAGGGCAACTCCTCGCTGAAGGTGACTACCGTCATGGCGATGGTGCCTTCAAGGAACACGAAAAGGTATTCGCAGCTGTCATTGGCTTGGTAAAAATGAAGGGCAAAACCATCTACGTGGTTCCCCTACAAGGACAATATATTCCCAAAGCTCGTGACATCATCATCGGAAAAATCATTGAAATTACTCTCAATGGCTGGTTAGTCGATATTCAAAGCCCTTATCCAGCAATGCTTCCCGTCATGCATGCTCTTTCTCGTCGTGATGCGACGCGTGCAAAGGAAAATCTCCGACGATGGTATGATATCGGTGAAACAGTTGTCGCCGAAATTATAGCTGCAGATCGAACACGGGATCCCCTAATTACAACACGTGGTCGTGGACTTGGAAAAATCCGTGGCGGAGTACTCATGAAAATCACGCCTACCCGAGTTCCCCGCTTGATTGGCCGAAAAGGTTCTATGATAAACATGCTCAAGTCTGAACTTCAAACAGATATCGTTGTGGGCCAAAATGGGATAGTATGGCTGAAAGGGAATCCCGATCGCGTAACCATTGCGATGGATGCTATTCGCCAAATTGAACGCGAAGCCCATACCGGTGGATTAACTGATCGCATACGGGAAATCATTAGTGAAAAGCTTTCAGAATCAAAAGGTGAAAAAGAATGAGTGAAAAAAGTACTGAAGTAGAACAACCTTTACTCGATGCCAAGGGGCTTCGAACAGACGGTCGTAAATTAGATGAACTCCGTCCTATCCGCTTAGAAGTCGGAAACCTTAGCCGAGCAGATGGATCTGCCTACATTGAACATGGACGCAATAAGATTGTTGCCGCCGTGTATGGTCCACGAGAACTACATCCTCGTCACCTTGCACAATCGGATCAGGCATTACTCCGGGTAAATTACCGTATGGCAACATTTTCAGTATCAGATCGGAAACGTCCTGCCCCGAGTCGCCGCGAACACGAAATCTCTATGGTAATTCGTCAAGCCCTTGAACCGATGCTCTTTCTGAAGATGTATCCACGGGCGGCGATTGATGTGTTTATTCAGGTGCTCGAAGCTGATGGTGGATCACGATGTGCCAGCGCTACTGCTGCAGCGCTTGCATTAGCCGATGCTGGTATTCCAATGCGTGGACTCGTTGCAGGTTGTGCCTCAGGCAAGATTGATGGCGAAATTGCTATGGATATGAATGATATCGAGGATAAAATTGGTGAAGCTGATGTTCCAGTAGTAATGTGTCCTGAACGTGGCGAAATCACCCTCCTCCAGATGGATGGCAAACTTACGCAGAAAGAATTAGCCAAAGCCTTGCAGATGGCTGAAGAGGGTATTCATCGAATTCATGAAATGCAAAAAGCTGTTCTCCTCGAGAAATATGCCCAAATCCGTAAAGAAATTGGTGACGCTCCTGAAGAGGAAGCCGAAGTTGAAGCCGCTCAGAAGCCAGACATAGGGAAAGCTGAAGCGGAAAAGCCGAAAACCACAAAGAAACGCACAAAACGGGCTAAGGCAGAAAAAAAGGAAGATGAAACCAAACCTGCAAAGAAAGAAAAAAAGACGAAGAAAAAAGCAGAACGTGATTCAAACTAGAAAATCAAAGGAGTGAAATACAAAATGGATGTTGTTGCAGAAATTGAT
>JABXGY010000048.1 GCA_016550395.1 archaeon
AATGGTCGCTTTGTCTTTCGGTTCTATGATCTAAATCCAAACTGGACACCAGGATCACCAAAACAACTTCGAACTGTCATGCTCTCGTTTCGACGATTTGACATTTTTCCATTAGTAAGTTGTATCACCGATCCTGCTATGGCAGTAGCCTTGGATTCCGCATGTGAATCGGTTATCACCTCAGCCGTGGGAGGAAAAATACCCGGAACCCGAGTGCGTTCATATGCAGCAACTGATTTCATGGCACGAGAACAATCTCAGCAAGCCATCAAAAAACTCCAAATGTACACAGAGATGGGTCTTGGACCAAAAGCCAAACTAATCTTTGCCATTGTCAACTCAGGCTACATCGGAGAATTCAACTTTGAGGGAAAACAACGTCCACTACTCGATGATACGGGTGAACCAGTTCCCAAAATTGACAAAGCCACAGGTAAACCCTACCTAAATGGTCAGGGCAAACCCGTCTATTTAGGGCTAGGCGAGAAGATTAAGGTTGAAGATACAAAATTACTGGTTGACTTAGTCGAGAATCGAAAAATCCAGAAGTGGCTCAATCACCCAGTATTTGGGAACGCCTACCTTATTCCCGATCCTCAGGAATTAGAAGACGTTCATGGGGTTTCTAAATATCGTGAACGATTCAATCCTCTGCGCTTCTACTCATCACAAGATTATCTTCAGTTTTGTCAACGCGATATCGAAGAACGCACAGCCTATCTGAAGGACCTTTTCAAAGGACAAGAAGGTGAAAACCAACTCCACGAAGTTATCAACGTGTGGAAAAAATGTACACTCCCGCAACCTGAAGAAATCCAACACTTTTATGACCAACATTACGGACCAGTCTAAATAATTGATGACTCAATCAGTGTTGGAGAATGCGATAATGGATGTCTACCGCAAATTTGCAAGTTTATATGCATCCGGAGACTATCCACAATACAGCAAACACATCGCGGATTTCCTACCCACGCTCTTCACCAATTTAAACTTTCAACCTAAAACCATTCTTGATGTAGCCTGTGGTGAAGGAACCTTCACAATCGAGATGGCAAAACAAGGTTATGAAGTGACAGGAATCGACCAATCTCCGGAAATGCTCACCATCGCACGAAAAAAAGCACGCAAAGAGAATATCCAACTTGAATTGCATCAAATGGATATGCGGCAAATTAAATTCGACAAAACCTTTGATCTCGCGACATCCTGGTTCGATAGCCTTAACTACATTCTTGAGATAATTGATTTAGAAACCACATTCAAAGGAATCGCCCAGGTCCTCACTGATAACGGGTTATTCATTTTTGATATGAATACCATCTACTGGTTGGTGACCCTGGCACAGCGGTATGCGTGTATAGTGGAACGCGAAACAAGCGACATTTTCCAAGTGCATCGACATGCCTATGATTTTGAACATAATGTTGCGTCATTCCATATTACTGGCTTTGTTAAAGATAAGGGTCGTTGGCTGCGCCGTATTGATGAAACCCACAAAGAACGTGGATATACTATCAATGAGATTCGCTCTTGTCTAAAAGCAGCAGGATTCACTGAACTTGGTTACTGGAGCAATCTTGAAGAACAAATTCCATTTACACCTGAAAGTAAACGAGTCTTCTTTGTTGTTAAAAAATGAGACTACTCGACGTCAACCATGGCATTCTCATAACTTCTATCCAAAAAAGCTTGAATAGTGTCCAATGCCTCAATGTTGTTTAGGGGAATCCGTACCCACTTTTTCACTACCCGTTGGTTGTGTTCAAAGAACCGAGCTCCAGGAACACTCAATGCATCTACGCGCTGGTCTTCACCCAGCTTGGTGAAGACAATGCCATCAGTTACAAGAAAAGCAAAAAGGCTCCCTTTAACCGTATAACTGGGACAGCCAAACATTTTTAGTTCTCACGTGAGGGCGCTGCAACACATCTTCTTCAAAGCTATTATGGATTTCTTTCATCCGTTCCTCTGAGTATAATTTCATGATCCAAAACCCAATCTTCTTCTAAGTAATGTGCCTTAAAGATAATTTTAACAACCTAGAGGTTATATGATTTCGAATTAACGAAAAGTCGTAGGGGAACCATATGGAAACCCGCAACCTCACGAAAGGTGATATGACCAAAGTTGTCAAATTGCACCAATATGCTTACGGATTTTGGACTGACAAAGACATCAGCGAACAAGACTACGAATATATGATTCCTGAAAACATCATTGGGCTCTTTGATAATGATGAACTGATGTCCGTTCTCACCATTATGAAAGTTAAACAGGCTATTCGCGGCGTCCTCAAAGGAATGGGGGGGATTTCTATGGTAGGCACTTACCCTGAGGCCCGCATGAAAGGTTACATCCGTTCGTTAATGCAAACTGCCTTTCTTCAGATGAAGGAGCAAGGATTGTCTTTGAGTATGTTAGAACCCTTCCGAGAAAGCTTCTATACCCAGTTTGGTTATGTCCCCGCTCGTGATAAGTTTCGAATAACGGCTCCACTGGATGGTCTTCGCATAGCCTCTGATGCTGTAATTGGTGAAGGCTGGGAGTTTAAACGAGTTGCTGGTTCTGATGCTAAAGAAGAATATTTGGCATTTATTCAAGATCATGCACCTAGCAAATATCACGGCTATGCCTTTAATCCAAACATCCAGGACGAAGAATGGAAACAACGCAATAAAAACCGCCTTTATGTTTTTATAAAAAGGCAAGGCAAAGTGGAGGCTCTCGCTCGATATCAAATAAAAGGCTATATGCATTTCGAAGAGCCTGGGCAGCTCATCATAGAAGAGATGTATTGGCGAAACCTTGAATCGCAAATCGCCCTCTTTAATTTTTTTGGCAAACACCGAGATCAAGTCAAACAATTACAAATTAGGGCACCTTACGGAATCGACTTTCAACATTGGTTCATGGACCTCAAGGACTGGATTGAAATCAAAGTATGGAATCCTTGGA
>JABXGY010000343.1 GCA_016550395.1 archaeon
GTTGAAAACACCTGCGAAGATTTTCTACAAGTACGAGGGCGTTAGTCCTCCTGGCAGCCATAAACCAAACACAGCAGTTGCTCAGGCTTTCTACGCCCAACAAGATGGCGTCAAGCGGATTGCTACGGAGACAGGTGCTGGTCAGTGGGGGTCATCTGTTGCGTTTGGGTGTTCATTATTTGGATTGAATTCTACGGTCTATATGGTTAAAGCAAGTTTCTTTCAAAAACCGTACCGCCGAGTGTTAATGGAAACATGGGGTGCTGAAGTTTACGCTAGTCCTTCTCGAAAAACAAAAAGTGGAAAAGCAATTCTGCGGGTAGATCCACAGAGCCCAGGCAGTCTAGGTATTGCAATTAGCGAGGCAGTGGAAGATGCACTTCATCACGAGGGAACGAAATATTCCATTGGGAGTGTAGTAAATCACGTCTTGCTTCATCAGACGGTGATTGGTCAGGAGACACAAAAACAGCTTGCCACAATTGATGAGTACCCAGATCAAGTTGTTGGATGCATTGGAGGCGGCAGTAGTTACTCAGGTTTGTTTTGGCCATTTTACTATGATTCTGTATCAGGTAAGGCACCCAAGGAGATTGAATTTTTAGCCGTGGAATCGACTGCTTGTCCAAGTGTCACTAAGGGGACCTATTGTTATGATCACGGTGATACTGCGCGTATGACTCCGTTAATTAAGATGCATACTCTTGGTCACATGTTTATCCCGCCACCGATCCATGCGGGTGGTTTACGGTATCACGGTATGGCTCCGACCCTTAGTCTATTGAACAGTACTGGCATCGTTAAAACAAAGGCATATAATCAAATCGAGAGCTTTGAGGCGGCTATGCTTTTTGCACAAACTGAGGGAATTTTATCAGCTCCCGAACCAGCACATGCGATTAAGGCGATAATTGATGAAGCAGTCAATTGTCGGAAAACGGGGGAAGAAAAAACGCTTCTTTTCCTATTATGTGGTCACGGACATTTTGACATGCAAGCCTATGATGACTATATTAACAACAAACTGGAGCCCTTTAAGTATCCTCAAGAAAAAATCGAGGAAGCCACACAAGAACTCAAAAATCTTTATCCCTGGGTATCAGAATAGCATTGACCTCACACATTAATTATGCTTCAGAAGAATTGAGATTCGCCTTCGCAACTAATTCGTGTTGATCGAGATCCGTCTGACAATTCGGGCATGAACCTTTAACTTTCAGATACTCAAGCAAATGAACTCGATGGGCCTGTCCTTTACAATGAGGACAAATAAGGACAGAATCACCATACTGGATAGGAAGTTGACAGACCATACAAATTGGACGAGGATTTCCGCAATGGGGACAGACCTTTGCCTCAGCAAGAATCGTAGCTTCACATTCGGGACACATAGCGAGTTGAATCTGCATCGGCTGTGTCTGCGAGGAGACGGGCTGAGCTGCTCGTTTTGAGATAGTTTCTTGGCGTTTTAGATGTGATACTCGTAGTGGTCTTTCTTGTTGTTTGCAGATTGCACGGCAAATGACGATGATAATGGCTATGACAGCAATGGTGATGCCAAGACATACAATTCCCAAAATGAGTAACATGTATAACCCGATGTAGAATCCGGAATATTGAAGCACCACGACACATTCCATCCTTGTCCAATTCACCCTTAGAAATTCATCCTTATCATTTTAGACCCATGTTGATTGGAAAGAGCCATAAATTAAGTATCTTTAATGGATTTTCAAAGTCCACGAGGAAAATTGGAGAAACTCGCTAGTTTACGGAAAGATTCCACGAGCCTTCACTGCTTCAGCGATTCGACTGATGGCAACGATATAAGCCGCGGTTCGCATGTGGACTTTTTCTTTTTGATGCATCTTGTACACTTCATCAAAGGCTTCAACCA
>JABXGY010000344.1 GCA_016550395.1 archaeon
ATATAATTGGGGAGGGTCGCGAAGTAATGTTGAGGAATGGCATTATCTTGACTTGATTGTGTAGTGAAATCGCCTGGTTGTATGGGCGGTAGGGGGAGTTGGGTTATATTGTTGTGTATCTCTTCATGTCGACGGGGTTTTCGAAGAATGATGATATGAGGGTAGGTTGCAGCATTTTCAAAAGCGTCGAGGTTGGAAAGGTCAATCATTTGTTCGATGATGAAGTTAGAAACGAGGGTTTTACGGAGTTGTGTTCCATAGTCTGCAGCAAGGATTTTATTACTGATGATATAGCCGAGTCGACCACCAGGTCGGAGAAGTTGTAGTCCTAGTTCGATGAAGGGAATGAGAATATCGAATTGTTGGTGTACAGTTCGAAATCGGCTGCGGATGTAGTCTTTGAGGGAGTCATCCATAGCTTTGATACCGAGGAAAGGAGGATTTCCAATAATAACATCGAAACCTCCATCTCGCATTACCCAAGGATAGACTTTGTGCCAATCGAGTGGATACCTTTCGCTTAATTTTTCACCAAATATCTTTGTTGCGTTGGCTTCTGTTTGAATAAGACTATTTCCGAGGAGTACGCGTTGTGAGAAATCTGCTGAGATTTTAAGGAGCGTTTTACTTGTTTCTTCTAATTGCTGTTGACACTTTTTCAAAGCTTTGGGATCGATGTCTACTCCATGAATGCTATCCACAATACTTCGGAAGAGTAAGCGACGTTGTGTTCCGGGAAATGATTTGACTTGTTGTGCCAGGAATTGTAAAGCTCCGATAAGGAAAGCGCCATCGCCGCAAGCTGGATCAAGAACTGCGAATTCGCCCAATAATCGTTCTGGATCTTCAATGAGTGCTGGACCTAATGTATGCTTCACAATATAATCAACGATCCAGGCGGGTGTATAATATTGCCCTAATCGTTTGCGTTTGGAACGTTCTCTCCTTCGGGTTTTAGACCTCATTACAGTTGGCATCCTCCCAGCGTCATCCTGCTGTTCATTGGGTCCCTCCGTAGGGTATTGCATATCAGGAATTACTTAGGTTTTCCCGTTTTGGAGGATTTTTGAGATTTCGAGGATTTTATTCGACGTGATCTTATACGAGAGGTTCTCTTACTCGATTGTTTTGAACCTAGTTTTCTGGCATTTTCAATGATTTCATTTGCGGCTTCTGGGGAGATAGTAAGTATTTGAGCAATTTTGTCTACATTAGAACGAGCCACCAATTCGGGAGTTTCATATCCAGCGTCTCTCAGTTCCCGAGCTTGATTTCGAGATACACCTTTTATCCTTGTGAGTTGAGTGATTTCTGATTCGATTTGTCCTTCAATGCTTTTTAATGGTGTCTCCACTTCTAATTCACGGAGAGCACGGCTAACTTGTCGACTGTCAACTCTGATATCTAGCTCTTCAACGACCCGCTCATTTCCGAGAACTTCAATGGCATTTGTGATAGGAAAGACGCTTAGTAAAATGAATGAAGCTGCAATCGGGTATACGATAAGTGTCAGTCCCTCCAAGTTGATTTGAAATAATGTAATTATCCAAATGAATCCCCAAAGAATACTGATTGCTGTCCATCCAAAAGCTGCTCGACGTCCTTTCATTCTAACTGGTCCTACTTCTGCCCAAACTAACCAAGCACCCACTCCAATAATGAATCCGATAACAAATACCTGTAATATCGTGAGACCAATGGAAATTGTCATTCGGAGATTTTGATCTACTATAACGGCTGTCTCAAAAGGAAGATGTTGTAATATCGGAAGAAAATCTGCAAATTGTGCACTACCAAAAATGCATAGAATCCCAAGTAGGAC
>JABXGY010000345.1 GCA_016550395.1 archaeon
AAAGAACAAGTCTTTGCAGAAACGAGTTTTCTCTATTAAATTCTCTATGATTATGATTGTTTCAAACCTTTAGGACAAGCTTGTATGCACACCCCACATACTGGAGCTCCAACCTCAGCTCGATTTTGTTCAATAAATTCGGCACACCGATCCACATCCAGCAAATCCGCCCGATTGCTTTTCACCGACCAGTTCACACCCTTAATTGCTCCAACCGGACAGGCTTTCACACAATTCATGCAATCACCACATTGACTCTCCATAACTGAGTTTCCCATTCGTAAAGGAGCATCGGTGAGGACCGTGACAAAACGAACACGAGGTCCAAACATATTTGTCACCAACAACGCACTTTTCCCTATCCATCCTAATCCGGCTCGTGTAGCCACCATCTTGTGTGATAGATGACCCCGATGATGTTTGAAATCAATAGTCTGAGAGGCAGGAATTGGTAATGCCTTATGCCTGTCCTATTGTAAGTAATTCGTGACTTGAATTGCCAAGTCGTTCAGGTAGTGATTCACCGCATGATAATGATATGCATACAACGGTGTAGGACCTGAAATCAGAGCATTCACAATTTGATCTGATAATCGGACCGCAATACTGATTCCGTGTGGTAATTCTGCATAGTCATCTGGCAACAAATCTCGTAAATCAGCAAATCCAACCAAGGCAGCTCTGTAAGGAAACTGGTTCATTAGAAACGATCGAAGATAATAAGACACCAATAACCCGGACATTGTCCCTCACTCTCTTCTTTGCAGATTGGAACCTAATATGCTATCCTAGATATTAAGATGTAAACAATCAGAGCTGAAACTTATGTCTACCTAGCCCAGAAGTCCATTAGAGGACCAACTTGCACTTCACACGCGAATTTCCTCGCCTACCCTCAAATCACGATATGCAGTGCCAAAGCTTTCACGAAACATCTTGAAACTCAGTGGGGAACTATCATGCGGTGATAAAGCTACAATCTTAGGTTGACGTTTTTTTAGGAAATCAAGATGTACTTGTAATTCCTCCCTTGTGATGTATTCCCACGGTACTTTTCCTGTTCCAAAATATCGATAGGGACTCATTCCAGCAATTTCAATAGGACCCCCCTCAACAGCATAATGGAGTCCGCCAATGATGCCATAAAGCGGTTCATTAAACAACGCTTCAGTTCGGTCAAGAAGCTTCGGTAAGGTCTGATGCCCGCATCCCACTATTAAGACTATACCCTTATTATCCACCTTTACCGCTAAAGCTTGTTCATATTCTACCCCCGATCCTAAGAAAAACATCGCATTCGATATACTACCAATTGTGGCTACGCCTGGTCCAATTATCGTTGGATCTTTTGCATGAATCGGCTGTAACCCTGGATACTTCATGGGTATAGGAGTGTAGACTTTGACATGTGATAAGTCAAGTTGTGTATTTGTCAGTGAAAATGTCTTTTTTTCTGACCACTTGCTGCCGCCTGTATGGTCAGCATGATTATGTGATATCACAATTGTGTCAATGCTGTTCAGTTCAATACCCAACTGCTTCATATTTTGGAGGAGGGGGGAAGGATCCTCTTGCATTGGGTTCAAGCCTAAATCAAATAAAATCGTGTTATTATCAGTAAGAATCAGATAAGAAACGCCCAGTTCTTTCCTTAAATTCTCCCGACTTGTATGCCAATCAATTAACGGTAAAATCGATAGATTCGAAGTCGTGCCGATATCTGACAACTTAGGATAGGTTCTCTGTTTCCATTCCTTCAATGCCTTCCGTTGACCTCGATGAAATTTCTTCAATTCCTTACCGAGCTTCTCGTCTTCAAATAAATACTGAAGCCTGATCTTGATTCCAGTTTCGACGAAGGGTGCAAGGAAATTTTGTATGACAATCTTTGGGGGAATAATAGTTTTACCAATTTCAAACACGACACAACTGCTGATTCCATGAACGGGTTCAGGCATCGATGAAGGTGGAATAATGAATTTGATATCCTTACTTTGAGAGTTGCGATCTTGCCAGGAAGCGATGTATTCCTCTAATTTTTCTGGAGGAACCTCAAAAAATGCTATGTATCGCATTGACCATCCCGGTTATTTATTGCCTAGGATGGATAAATAGCATGTAGTTTATGACGTGAAATCAGCATTTCACGTCATAGTCATCTCTGGAAGCAAAGATTGACAACAAAACCCGCTTGATACCTTTAACTCAAGCCTATTTTTCGCCATCCTTAAATGAAGAAAATTACACAAAGTACTCCTTAGTAAATTGGGATAAGGAAGCGACATGCCAGGGCTTGATAAACTGGACAAAGCCATTATCATTGAATTGGAAGGAAACTGCCGCCAATCCTACAAGGAACTCGCCACTAAATTCAATCTCACAGCTAATGCCATCAAAAAGCGAGTGGGAAAACTCGTTGAGGAAGGAGCAATCATTGATTTTAGAATTGAACTAAGTCTAGCTATGTTAGATGCTGATTTTTTCTGGATTGATATCAGTACAGACGGCTCCGAAAATGAAGTAGATTTTGGTGATCGCATTGGGAAACATCGACTAGTCGAAGCGGTAAATCGGTTAGCGGATGGCACCTATACGGCCTGGGGTGAATACAGTGGCGCAACAGAACTAGCAGCCATTGGACGCTATATTCGACGAACCAAGGGTGTAACCCATGTCAAAATGCACCCTGCAATTGGTATGTGTCCAACTCTTTCGCCATTGTCTAAAGTGAACTCAAAAGGTCGCAAAATCGCCTTCAACACAACCCAGTTACAAGCACTCCAGTGCCTTAGCAAAGATCCTCGAATGCAGATCAAGGACCTTGCCAAATGCATGAAATCCACCGCACGCCGAGCACGAACCGTGCTTACCGAGTTGCAAAATAGTGAAGCAATATATTTCACCCTTCGCTGGGACCGCAGCGCATTTGGAGACATCGAACTCGAAATACGCCTTCATTTCAACGAATCAAAAGCAGAACCTCTCGCTGTATTAGACTGGTTGAAGGAAAGATATGCCTTCCAATATTGGACTTCATATCTATTCGCTGATGAACCAGTTTTTCACATCACAATGGTTGTATCAGATCTTCGTGAAGGTCAACAACTAAGGCGAGCCCTCAAGCAGGCACCATTTACTACTAATGTTGATGTCTTTGTCAGTTACCCATTTCGAAGATTTCCAGGACTGGGCTTACACCGAATAACCGAACTCATTGATGAATCTGGAGTCTAAAGTGGAAATAATGAATGAATAAGTCCTGAATGTTTCTAATCAAGAACAAAAATAATATGGCAAAAGCATGCATCGATGCAACGAGGTATTGAAATTGAACTGGAGCCCACGCCATACGCGATTCCTTATCGCGATCATCATAGGAACCATTATCGGTATTTTCTGTAGTTGGTTCTTCGCTAATCTCCTTTACCTTCCCCTCTTGATCATGTGTGCAGCATTAATCGTACTCTTCTGTAAAAGTGCCCCTGACATTCCACCTGAAGAAGAAGAGGAATTCTACGCCAAGTAACCCCTTGGGAACCTAAACAGGTGCAAGTTACCCCTCCTATCTCACTTTTTCCTAGGTACAACGGTGATTTTCAGCCTAATTTGTACAATAATTTCTTACCAATAGCTATGTTTTGCCTCTACTAGTTATCCTCACGAGGTGAAAGTTTAAATATGGGCTTTAGGCAAGCCTAAATTATGAGTGAGCAATCATGTCTCATGCAAATCATAACCATGTAGCCGGCGAAGCCCGGCGAAGCCATCAAATCCAAATCGGACTCTTCATATTCTTTCTTATCGTCTGGATTCTGGATTCCTTCCTCCTCCGAATAACACCACTTGTGTACCTCGTCCCCCTCTATCTCAATGTAATCCCCGGTATTATCATCATTATAGGTGCGCTGGTCCTTATGCAAAAATCCCATATCGTCTTTGAAGGCCCTGAACCCCATGTCGTAACAACCAATGTTTATAGTCGGGTTCGACATCCCATGTACTTAGGTTCCATCCTCTTGTATTTCGGATTCTGGATCACAACACTCTCCATGATCACCTTATTTCCACTCCTCTGCGTCATCATCGGCTACAATTATCTTGCCAACGCTGAAGAACGCTTACTCAAAGAGAAATTCGGCGTTGAATACTTGGAATACAAGAAACGTGTTGGTAAATGGATCCCCTGAGTTCATGCTCATTAGCAAGTATGGTAGTATCTAACCCTTTTTCCTTCGATAACACTTTTCTGCCGTTACTGCAGTCCTAATAAAACGTGCTAAACATAATCCCAAAAGAAGAAAAACCGCATATACTGCGGATAACCAGTAACTAGCCATAATGGGATACCAACCAGGAGAACAAAGAGGATTCCAAGAACAACAGCAGCAACTATGAACCAAAAATCCAAAGAATCAATTGTAATGTTTCTGCTCCATGAAGGATTTATTCAATAATGAAAGTAGCGCTATCAGGGTGCACCTCTCCGAAGTTCTTTTCAAGGGAAACCAGTGACCAAAACAATGGGCACATCACTCCTATGGCATTCGATTCTATTTATCTTCT
>JABXGY010000346.1 GCA_016550395.1 archaeon
ACCAGACCCCCGATTACGAACCAAATATTACTTGCAGCTATTGACCCTACCACTTTTCTTCTTTCTTATTCTGGTGCTGCCTATGGCAATTATGTTTTTCTTTTTCTTTCAGCCGATCCCCGCATTTACCTGGTTTGGGATTAATATCTTCTTCTGGGGTTTTATTTTCTGCTTCATTTGGACCATTCCGGGACTGATTGCCATCCCCATCTATTATCGCCGAATCCATTATCAAATAAGTGATGATGAAATCGTTGTGGCTCGAGGAGTTATTACCCTCACACGTCGAGTAGTTCCCGTTCGGGCGATAACGAATGTGTCACTGCGACGCGGGCCCTATGATCGGATATTAGGGATTGGTAGTGTGAAGATCGAAACAGCTGGACAAATGGGTGCACAGGCAGGGACTCCGTCTCCTGAACTTGCCCTTGATGGGTTAATGGATTATGAAAAAATCAATCAACGGGTCTTAGAGCTCGTTCGCCGCTATCGCTCCGGATATGCCTTAACTACTGAAGTTGAGAAACATCCAGAGGATGAAACCTCCTTTCTGCTCCAGAAGATATTGTTCGAACTTCAAAAGCTCAACGAGAAAATGGAATAATCCAAGGGATAGAATGAACCTTCAATTTTGTTGGCTTTTTACTCTGGAAACGTTGACTACGTACCGTTGATATGCTTGGAAAACTATGGTTTATAGATACCTTAATGATTTGCAAGATCAGATTTTCTGGAAATCTAACTCAATAATGAAGTTAAAATGGCTTTTTTCTACCATTCGTCATCTAGGTAAAGGGTTTTAAGCAGAGTCCCCTAGTGGGAGTTGAGGCTATATTAGCGGGAGGTCTTCTGAGAATCTGCCTAGCAGAAGCTTTCCGCATACTATCCTGAAAATAATGGCTTCTCAGGAATGAAATGTAATGAAACGCTTCTTTTTTACTCAATATCTGGGAATTACCTTAATCCTACTACTTACATTCACCATTTTCTATCCACTATTAACAATACCATCAGTTTCTCCAAGGAATACGGTCAAGTTAACTCAACGTTCAATTGGACTGAAAGAAAATGAGCCCATTCTTCCTCAACCGGCTAGCCCTGAATATTTAATTATCTCTCCAAATGACGCCTGGGTCCAATCTTTCGCCGAATGGAAAACCCTGAAAGGCGTTCCTACACAGGTGGCAAATGTCACCTGGATACAAACGAATTATCCCATTTCTCCAACTATCAGGGATAAAGCAGAGCAAATCTGGACCTTCATTAACTACGTGTATACCTCAACATCACCTTCAACCCTAAAATGGGTTCTACTTATCGGAGATAATTCAACAATACCCTCACGGTATGTCTACCTACCTGACACGACTGAGTGGACAGGTCAGGATCCAAACCGAAAACCAACAGACTTCTACTATTCAGTAATGGATGATTCCGATTGGGATGAGGACACCGATGGACGATGGGGCGAATGTGCCACATTCAATGTGGGTGGTCCTGCTACTGATGAAATTGATGACTGGCAACCTGACTTATACGTGGGACGAATTCCCTTTAGTGACCAAACAAATGTGTCGAGTATAATCGCTAAGGCGATTAACTACGCCCGTTATCCGACGAGTTTTGCGTTAACGGGCTGGGATACCTTCTTGCTTGGTGGTGCAATTAGTAACTACGACGAAGAAGTATGGGCATGGTTAGACCAGGATTACACAGATGAAGCCGAGCTCAGCGACTACATAAATGATAACATTATCCCGGGATACTATAACGTCTATCGATTCTATGAAGATCGATTCAATTTCTGGAATTACACCAGTCCCAATTCGTTCCAGAAACTAAACGATACTGCAATAATCCAAGGAATCAATCAATATTCACCAGCCCTCATTAACTTCGCGGCACATGGCAGCCCCACAGATATCCAACGCAAATACGATCCCTGGGGCTTTCCTTATGGAAACTCCTGGTTGGCAGCGACAGCAGGATGGAATGTTCCAGTAACTAGTGTAGCCATAGGCGATCCAACTAATGATGGCATAAATGAAATCGTCTACACACTCGGTCTTGGTCCAAGTGGAGCCGCTCAAAATGGGACCATATGGCTCCGCGATGCTAACACAATGACTGATACTCTAATATGGGATCTCTGGAATGTGCCAGTCGATGGGGTTCAAACCTTTGCGACCTGCGTTGACATCGGGGATGTCTGGAATAATGGTACAATTGCTGTTGTCGTGGGGACCTGGTCAGGCTCAACGGTGATTTTTACCTTCTGGATGAATACGAAATGGACCTTTGTTGTTGTGAATGGCCCTGAGGTTGATGATCCGGTCTTATGCATTGAAGTTGGAAATGCTGATAATGTACTTGAACCGCATTCAAATCCCGGAAGCACAGTTCCAGCTGTAAATGTGGATATTACGTGGGGTCATCTACTTGGTAACACTTGGATTGCGACATGTGTTGGTGTAGTAGGTCCTGGTCACTCAGTTCTGGTGGTTCTTATTTGGAATCATGGTCAAGCTGTGTATTCCATTGATGTTGGGGATCCTAATGATGATACGATGGGAGAAATCACTTGCGGAACTGGTTATCCCACTGCAAGTGGTGTCGATGGCGATTGTTATCAGCTCTTTTATATCATGGGTG
>JABXGY010000347.1 GCA_016550395.1 archaeon
CAACAATCGGATTGCTGGGAGCAAATGTTGGGATTTCTGAGCCAAAACAGGTTATTGAGTTGAATAACCTTTGCAATCGTCTTGGATTAGACACGGCTTCTGCTGGGAGTATCCTCGCATGGGTCTTTGAGCTGTATGAAAAAGAAATTGTTGATAGAGAAAAATTTCAGGGTGAGAAACTGGAATTTGAAAACTTCGAACTCGTTAAATCCCTTCTCGAAAAAACTGCCCATCGTGAGGGGCTTGGAGATGTCTTAGCAGAAAGTAGTCAAGCTGTAAAATATTTTGGACAAAAATCTGCAGATTATCTCATTGCTGTAAAGAACTTACCTCAAAGTGACCCTCACGATGTTCGATACATAAAGGCATTCGCACTAGGTATAGCAACCGCTTCGAGGGGAGCGGATCACCTGCGCAGTCGACCCACACTCGAAATCTTTCTCAGATTACCCCAAGAAGTAAAAGAAAACATCTATGGCAAGGGCATCTCACCTGATCCCACGTCATATGAAGGAAAGGAGAAACCGGTCTTTTGGTCAGATAATATGTACGCAGTAATTGATTCAGTAGGAATCTGTAAATTTATCTGCCATGGTTTCAATAGCCCGCATCTCATTGGATATGAACAGGTGATGGAGTTCTTACACGCTGCAGTTGACCTCAAATTCGACAATAAAGAATTGAAAGAGGTTGGTCAGCGAATAATTGATACAGAACGAATCATCAATCTTCGATTCGGACTCACTCGTGCAGATGATTCACTACCTAAACGCTATTTTGATGACCCAGCCCCCCTAAAGACCGCGGAAGGTCATCATGTTGACCGCAAACAGTTTCAGACCATGTTAGATCGATATTATGTCCTTCGTGGATGGAACGCTGAGGGAATGCTATCAGAAAAGCGGGTCAACGAATTGGAGGCGATTGAGTGAAGTACATCTTCGTTTATCCCGAACGGTGCACCGGTTGCCAATTATGTTCACTTGCTTGTTCATTAACTAAATTCGGTGAATGCAACCCACGCAAAGCAGCGATTAGTGTCGTTCGAGACGAATTTGAACGGTTTGAATTTCCGGTAGTATGTTTTCAATGCCAAGATGCCCCCTGTGTCACAGCCTGCCCACAAAACGCGATTACAAAAAATGAAGGAACTGCAACACGCGACGATGACCGCTGTATTGGCTGCAGATTATGTGCGGTTGTCTGCCCCTTCTCAGCGATAACAACCCATGGCAAGGAAATAATCCAATGCGACCTTTGTGGTGGTGATCCACAATGTGTAAAATATTGTTCCACAAGAGCTATAGAATATGCTGAGGAAACACAAGAAGCAATGCAACGACGAAAAGAACAGCTAGCCCGCGTTTTAATTACGGAAAAATGATTTTAGAGATTCTAGGGAATACAAAGAAGTTTCTGAAAATGAATTTTTCGTAGCACGACATATGAAGGCTATGGAGAATTAATCCACAGCTGTTTATAGTCATCTGTAATACCTAGAATGTTTAGAGCAACTTAGTTGAGGTTTTCATGATGAGAAAATGGGAATATGCATGGCTCGTAGTGGCGGGATTTTTCATTACTGTAGGTAATGTGATAGCTCTAGAAGGTCATATCTTTGCTGAACGAACCTTCGGCATCGGAACCCTTGTGGCGATATTTGGTATGATGCTGATTATCATATTGAATTCTGCAATTATGATATGGAGCAGCCGGGAACCTTCGTGGCTAAAAATTGATAAATAGATTGACAGGATAAGGAGGTGAATCAATTGGCAGTAGCAGCTTATGCAGGATGGGTATTGGAGCGTACTAAAAAGACACTCAAAGAAGCGGGAGCTACTTCTGAAGAGACTGCTAAAACACCCAAAGAACTCAAACTTGATGAAAAGTGGCTGAAAATGAGTGCCAATACAATCATACCTTCTGGTGTCGTTGCAACAAAGGACGGTAGATATTATTTAACTAGGTAGTTAGATTCTAGCTGATTCAGGTCAATCACTGAGAGGCGCTTTCCGAGATTTGTCTCCAGTTTGTAACTACCTAGTATATTTTTTATTTTTTTCGAAAGGTTTTTTATTATTCAGAATAATCTTGGTTTTCTAAGGGATTATACCTATTTTTCATTAGAACGCCAGTAGTGCTGTCCTACAAGATTATCTTTCTTCAAAGAATCGAGGACATCTGTTATGTCGGCGCCTAATCGATGAGCATGCAGGAGAAATCCAGCATTTCGAAGATCACCGATTGTCTGATATCCCATTACCTTGCCATCGCAAAGAAGGAGTTTTCTGTAAACTCTATTTCGGTGTATACGAATAACTTCACAATCTCTTATCTCATTTGATGTCTGACCGATGCTAAGTACAGGTGTATCAAAGATATTAATGAGATTGATGGCATCAGAACCTTGGTATTGGACCTTTTGGTTCATCATATTTTGTGCTGCGATTCGTCCCTGGGAAATGGCATTTGGCCATATTGCATTGATTTTTAATCTGTTTGTTGCACGATCTAATGCTTCAGCAACGTCGCCCGCAGCAAATATATTAGGCACGTTAGTTTGTAAATATTCGTTGACAAGAATCCCTTCATTTGTTGAAATCTTTGTTCCCTTGATAATGTCGATGTTTGGTCGGACTCCCACAGCGACGACGACTAATTCACACTGAATCTTTTTTTGACCAACCTGAACAGCTTTGACTCGATCTTCCCCAAGAATTTGGTTCACACTCGTTGAAGTAAGGACTTCAATGTCATGGTCTTGTAAGAGCTGTTTCACGATTTCTGCTGTATCAATGTCTAGCATTCGGGGAAGAATTTGATTTTCTCGCTCAATTATTGTAACTTTGGCACCAAGACTGTTGAGAGCAGTTGCACTTTCAATGCCAATAAAGCCCCCACCAATTATGACGACGTGTTTTAATTTGTGAGCTAACTTTTCTAAGATGGTTTGGCTATCTCGCAAGCTTACAAGAGTTACCACACCATCTTTGTCAAGTCCTTCAATAGGAGGTTTAATTGGGGAGGCCCCCGTGGCGATGAGAAGTCGATCATATGTAATTTCTTCACCTGATGCAAGAAGGATTGAGTTTGATTTTGGATTTACTGATGTTACAGTTGTATCTAGTTTCATTTGGATTCCAAGGTCTTTGAAATACTGGGGATCAAATCGGTCGAGATATTTTTCTTCGATTTCGCCAGAAATAAAATAGGGAAGAGAGAATAATGCGTAGAATTGCCTTTCCTTTGTGATTAATACAACGTTAACGGTATTTCCCTTTTCTATTATTGTTTGTACTGCGCTAAGCCCAGCAGCTCCACTTCCGATAATCACAAGGCGCACATGAATCCACTCCTCACCCAAAGATAACATATTTCGCATAAAAATACGCTTGGTAGCGACTCTCATTTTTGATGAATAACAGATTTTTTAGTAACATCTTGCATAACCTCTGCGAGGTGACACTTTTGGAAGTCAAAAAAGTCGCAGTTATTGGTGCTGGACTCATGGGTCACGGCATAACTCAGGTTTTAGCCCAAATCGCTGGATATGAAGTATACCTGAAAGATATCAAACAAGAATTTATCGACACGGGCATGGGTCGAATTAAATGGAGTCTTGGCAAGTTAGTTGAAAAAGAGAAACTCTCTCAAACCGATGTAGACGCAACGCTCAGACGCATCCACCCTACCCTTGATATGAATGAAGCCATTAGTGATACAGATTTCGTCATTGAGGCAGTTCCCGAAAACTTAGATCTTAAAAAGAAGATATTTGCTGAAATGGATGAACTCGCACCACCGCATGCAATACTCTCATCGAACACTTCCTCAATCAGTATTAGTCGTATAGCCGCAGCTACTAAACGTCCCGATAAAGTCGTCGGTATGCACTTCTTCAATCCCGTACAAATAATGAAGCTTGTCGAAATTATTCGGGGAGAGAAGACTTCGGATGATACTATCAAAGTTGTTGAACTCGTATCAGAGAAAATGGGTAAGGAAACAGTCCTTTGCAAAAAAGATTCACCAGGTTTTATCGTTAACCGTGTATTAGTTCCTGCATTGAATGAGGCTATCTGGTTGCTCCAAGAGGAGGTAGCGGACCCCGAAGATATTGATAAGGCAATTAAATTAGGTCTTAACTGGCCAATGGGACCGATTACGCTCTTGGATTATGTAGGATTAGACACCACCCTTTCTATCACAAAGGTCTTCCAAAAAGAGATGAATGAGCAAAAATACGCAGCAGCTCCACTACTTGAGCAGATGGTGAAGGAAGGCAAGCTAGGAAGAAAGACAAAGCAAGGATTCTATGATTGGAACAAATGACTCGTTTATCCGTAATTTGCTTAACAACTAGCATTCAGGTAGAGCTAGGGGCTATTTGAATACCTGATTCAGGTTACTTGTTTAACTTTGCACCACACTTTCCACAGTGAGTAAACTCGCTGGGCAGGTATTTTGTGCCGCAGCTAGGACAGGTTTTTTCCCAGGGTCCCCATTTAAATTCAGGTGATTTGCCATCCGCGGCTTCCTGTCGTAGTCGCATATATGCCGGAGGTCGTTTCTCAACAAATGCCCACATACCTTCATGAGGTTCTTGAGAACTGAAATGAACACTGAGCCAATCTCGTACACTGGGCCAAGTGAGAGACCAGACAAAATCTTTCCAGAAGTTCACTTGGGCCTTGGTAAAGCGGAGACATTCAGGGAATTTTTCAAGGATTTTCTTTGACCATTCAGCGACGGTATCATCGAGTTTATCATAGGGAACAACTTCGTTAACCAGTCCCCAATCTTTAGCTTTTTCAGCACTGATTCGATCGCATGTGAAAAGCATTTCCCGAGCTCGACGGTCACCGATAATGAGTGGCAGCCATTGGGTGGCACCTCCTGAGGCGACACTGCCAACACGTGTTCCGACCTGTAGTATTTCTACGTGGTCAGCGGCTATAGCTAGGTCGCATGCGCTTTGGATTTCATTTCCACCACCAGCAACAATGCCATTTAGTCGGGCAATTACTGGTTTTCCGCAATGACGTATCAAATGTAGGGCACGTTCAAAGATTTCACACCATTTCCAAAAGTCTCGGGGTTTCTTGGTATATTTGGTTGCGTATTCTTTGACGTCGCCTCCTGTGCAGAATGCTTTCTTACCTGCACCGGTAACGACAATGATACCGACTTCATCATCCCATGAGGCGTTGTGAAGGGCATCAGACATTTCGGTGAGTGTTAGAAGGGTATATGCGTTATATTTGTCTGGACGGTTTATTGTGATGGTGGCAACCCAGTCTTTTTTCTTATAGAGAATTTCCTCGTATTTCGGTTTTGCCATCTTTATCACCTAAGTATGATAGGTTTAATACTGGATTCTATTATTAGAAGTTTCTACTTGATACTACATTTTTCAATAACCATGAAAAGATCTATTATGAGGATAGTTGATGCAGTAACAGTGATGAATTTAGTTTTTCATCAAATAAATGAGGATTAAGCAGGAACGAATATGTAGGAATCGAGACCAAACGATTTCTTTATCTCAATCTTGATAGGCGTACCAATTTTGAGGTCTTCAAAATTAGCCTTTTCCATTCGAGCAGCAACAAGTATACCTTCATCCAGTTTTCCAACTACAAGAATGAAGGGTAACATCGCCTTGAAGGCTGGTGGTGAAGCCCCGACCTGAGTTTTTGCATAGATTTCACCAGTGCCTTTCAGTTCAATCCATTCCGATGTTTCTTCTCCGCAGTTTGGACAATTAGCTTTTGGTGGCCAAAGCAAACCACACTTGGGGCATTTGGTCGTGGTAAATTTATTCTGAGCCAAATTATCCCAGAAGGGTTTAACTTTTGATTCAGGGTATACTAGAGAATAAGGTAAGCCTGCTAGGTGTTCGTTCATCTTAGTTTTGCCTCCGTAGAATGTGAACCACATGGTGTGTTGCAAACCCGCTGAGATTCTGGGTGATTCCAGTTGTAGCTCCATCGACTTGACGGGGACCACATTCACCACGTAACTGTTCAGTGACTTCAGCGATTTGTGCAACGCCAGTAGCACCAACCGGATGACCCTTTGATTTCAAGCCTCCAGAGGGATTAACCGGGATTCGTCCACCAATTTCAACATCACCATTATCGACCAGTTGGGGTCCCTCGCCTTTCTTGCATAACCCAAGGTCCTCGTATTCAATGAGTTCAGCGATAGTGAAACAGTCATGGGTTTCAGCCAAATCCATATCTTTAGGTGTTAGTTTTGCCATGGAATAGGCGTTTTTAGCGGCGTTTACTAGGGCTCGCCATGTCGTAAGGCTCTGCATATTGGAACAACTGAAGGCAGGTTCCATGAATTGCCCAGAACCAATCACATCAATAGGCGTGTCATTGTATTTCCGGGCATCTTTTGCAGGAACGAGAATTACTGCAGCAGATCCATCTGAGATGGGGCTGCAATCAAAGAGGTTAAGTGGGTGTGCGATCATGCGTGATTCGAGGACTGTTTCAATAGTGATTTCTTTGCGAAATTGAGCAATGGGATTTTTGCTGCCATTCTTATGGTTTTTCACGGCAATCTTGGCTAGCTGTTCTTGGGTCACCCCATATTCGTGCATATATCGCGAGGCAATGAGTGCAAATCCAGCGGGAGGAATCATGCCATGAAAGCTCTCCCAGGTTAGATCTTCGACTAAGCATAGGTTTCGCATGGCTTCAGGAGAGGGGACGTTACACATTTTTTCAACGCCGCAAATAAGAGCAGACTCTGCCTGTCCCGACGCTATGGCAAAGAATGCATTGCGAACGGCGGCTCCACCGCTTGCACATGCCATTTCAACCCTCGAAGTGATCTTGGGAGAAATGCCCAAGAATTCAGCGGTAAGATTTGCCGGGTGAGCTTGTTCTGTGAATCGTTCGGATTGGGCGTTGGCAACGTATAAGGCTTCAATATCCTTTGGTGTCAAACCTTTGGTATCTTTAAAGGCGTGCATTGCTGATTCGACAATGAGTTCACCCAATGAAACATCATTACGTTTGCCCCATTGAGTTAGACCAACACCAACAATTGCGACAGGTCTCATTCAATTTCACCAACAGATTAGAGAGGAGAAACTTTCCAACATACAACTTTGCTTGCTTTTAAGTTCATTCGACTGACAACTAAAGTTCTATTATTTCGAATCCCTTATTGAGCCAAAAGCTTCGGGATTTTCAACGGATGACAAGTCACCAACTTCTTGTCCGAGGTAGACCCGTTTTATCAGTCGTCGCACAATTTTTCCTGACCTGGTTTTGGGTAAAGCGGATACAAAACGGACTTCTTCGGGAATGAAGGGTTTGCCCATTGTTTTTCCAATATGTTGTCTTAGCTCTTCACGGAGTTCCTCACTGATTTCATATCCAGATTTGAGAACAACGTAAACAATGATTCCAGCGCCTTTAATTTCATGAGGAACTCCAATCGCGGCGACCTCTGAAACTGTATTATGGCTGATTAGGGCTGTTTCAATTTCAGATGGACCAATCCGCTGGCTTGACACTTTGATGACATCATCAGCTCGTCCTAGGAGGAACCAGAATCCATCCTCGTCAACTTGAGCAAGGTCACCATGCCACCATACACCTGGAAATGTTGACCAATATGTTTCGATATAACGTTCCGGGGCGTTCCAGAATCCTCTCGTCATTGAAGGAGCTGGCTTCCGACAAACTAAGGTGCCAATATCTCCTCTAACACTTTTCCCAGCATCATCAACACAATCAATGGCCATCCCTAATCCTGGACCGCGAAGTGTTCGTGGCTTTAAATCGTTGATAGGCATGGGGCTCAAGAAACAACCAAAAATCTCAGTTCCTCCAGACAGGTTGATAATTGGGAGTTTGCTTTTCCCAACCGTTTCGAAATACCAAAGCCAACTGGTATCATCCCAGGGTTCACCGGTAGAACCTAAAATGCGCAAAGAGCTAAGGTCATGTTTCTTAACCCAATCATCACCTAATCGAATGAGATATCGAATGGCTGTAGGCGAAATGCCAAATGCTGTTACTTTATGGTTTTGGATGGTTTTCCATAACTGATCGGGTTCAGGGTAATCAATGGCACCTTCGTAGATTAGATGAGCAGCGCCTTGATGTTGTGCTCCAACGATTTGCCAAGGACCCATCATCCAACCGAGGTCACTCAGCCAGAACAGAGTGTCAGTTTCTTTGATATCACAATAATACGTAACTTCTTTTGCTGCCTGTGCCAAAGCCCCAGCATGAGAATGGACTGTACC
>JABXGY010000049.1 GCA_016550395.1 archaeon
TCGCGAAACCACGCATTTTCATCATTGATACTTCAGCCCTATTCAATCGGATACATTATGCAGCAGAAAATATTCGACTTGCAACAACACCATTACTGGAAAAAGAAATGTACCAAAAAGGTCTGAAAGATACCCTCGAACTGCTCCTTGCAACGGATAAACTTCAGATTATAGAACCAACAGCTGTGTCGTTGGAAAAGATTCGTGAAGTTGCACTGCAGTTAGGTGATTTATCCAATCTCTCTAATCCTGATCAGCAACTACTTGCCCTTGCCTTAGATCTGAGTTGTCAGGATTTCGACGTTGTCATCATCACGGATGATTACTCAATTCAGAATGTGGCCCAACGTTTGTCAATTGGTTATAAACCGGCTAGTCTTCCAGGAATCCGCGAGATAATCACATGGGAAACGTATTGTGGTGCCTGTGGACACAAGGACCCCAAGCTAATTCCAGAGGAACCATGTCCTATTTGTGGCACTCCAATCAAACGACGTGCCATTCGTAAACAGTCACTCTAGCTTTAATGCGGTAGTGAACAAAATTTAAGAAGCCTACTAGTATCCTTCAAAGACACATCATTCTATTGAAGGCGAATTGCCATGAGTGAATCGAAAACATCTTTCTGTTCATGCTGTGGGGGATTAATTACACCCCGAGAAAATTCAGTCCACTTCACATGCCCAGCCTGTGCCAACTTTACAATTCGTCGTTGTCAAAAGTGTCGGGAATTCGCAAATGCCTATACATGCCCTGCATGTAGCTTCAAGGGACCTTAGACATTTTGCATAGATTTTGTATGAGGGATAATTCCATGGGAAAGGTTCTTGCTATTATGAAAATTATGCCTGAGGATGCTAATGCTCCAATCAGTGATTTGAGGCAGAAAATCGACCAAAGGCTTCAAGGCAAAGTTCACATCGAAGCCTGGGAAGAGGTTCCCATTTTTGGTCCTCTATACGCCCTTCGTTTACGATTCATTGTTGCGGATGAAGCCGGAGGAACGGCTGCTGTTGAGGAGATCATTCGAAAAGTTTCTGGCGTAAGTGAAATTGAAATCGAAGCTGTTAGTTTACTATAGCTTCTCAATAGTAACCACTCCCAATTTGAGGTTTCTGACAGTTTTTTATGTCTTTGCCCCTTTGCATATAGTGGAGAACAACAGTGGCAGAAGATCAACCTCCAGAAGGAAAAACCCTCACACTTCGTGTTAAGAAAGCCCATGAGCGCGATGCCGGTCGATTCATCGTTCGTATCGATTCTGCGACAATGGAAAAGCTAGGTGTACAAACTGGTGACATCCTTGGAATTAAAGGACGGAAACAAACAGCTGGAATTGTTTGGCCAGCTTATCCACAGGATGAAGGACAGCGCATTATCCGAATGGACGGCCGCATGCGTCGTAATGCAGGTGTCAGCTTGGAAGAAACTCTTTCTATTTACCCCGTGCAAGAACGACCCGGATTATCCGTTGTGCTGGCACCCCTTGAGATGCGATTCCCTGTGAAAGATTTTGACGATTTTGTCAAACAAAAACTCCTCAACTGTCCCGTAGTCAAAGACGATACTGTACATGTTTCGATTCTGGGGCGCCCCGTTCGATTTATCGTTCGCCGTTCGCGACCCGCAGGAGTCGTACTGATTGCACTTAACACCCAATTATCTATTCTTAGTGAACCACCTAAGGAACTAGAAATCGGTGTTCCCTATATTACCTATGAAGAAATCGGGGGACTCAGCCACGAAATCCAACGAATTCGTGAAATGGTCGAGCTTCCTCTAAAACATCCTGAACTCTTTGCTCGATTGGGAATTACTCCACCAAAAGGGGTCCTCCTCTTTGGTCCACCCGGGTGTGGTAAAACACTCTTAGCGCAAGCCGTAGCGAATGAATCGGAAGCGCATTTTATCTCGATTAACGGTCCTGAAATTATGAGCAAATTTTATGGCGAATCCGAGAAACGGTTACGCTCAATTTTTGATGAAGCTGAGAAAAATGCTCCCAGTATCATTTTCATTGATGAACTCGATGCTATCGCACCTAAACGCGAAGAAGTCATTGGGGAAGTTGAAAGGCGTGTAGTAGCTCAGCTTTTAGCAGTCATGGATGGTCTCCAAAAACGGGGGCAAGTCATTGTGATCGGAGCCTCGAATCGTCCTAATGCTATCGATCCTGCGCTCAGGCGACCTGGACGGTTTGATCGTGAAATCGAAATTCGTGTTCCGGATAGAGAAGGACGACATCAAATTATCAATATTCATTCTCGTGGAATGCCCCTCGAATCTGTGAAGCCTGATAGTATCGCTGAAATTACTCATGGATTTGTCGGAGCTGACCTTGCTGCCCTGTGCCGTGAAGCTGCAATGAATGCTTTACGTCGATACCTCCCCCGGATCAATCTCGAAGAAGACGAAATTCCACCCGAAGTTCTTGCCGATTTACGGGTCACTAATGATGACTTCTTCGAAGCGCTTCGTGAAATCCAGCCCACAGCCATGCGTGAGGTTACTATTGAAGTTCCGAATGTCCGGTGGAAAGATGTCGGTGGACTTGAAGAAATAAAACATAAATTACAGCAGTCCGTAGCATGGCCCCTACAGGAGCCTGAGGCGTTTATGCGACTGGGTGTTGAGCCGCCTCGTGGGGTTCTTCTTTATGGACCCCCGGGTTGTGGAAAAACCCTGTTAGCACGGGCGGTAGCAACAGAAAGCGAAGCGAATTTCATTAGTATCAAAGGACCTGAAGTTTTAAGCAAATGGGTAGGTGAATCAGAGAAGGCAATCCGGGAGACCTTCCGTCGTGCTCGTCATGCTGCTCCTGCAATCATCTTCTTTGATGAAATTGACGCTATCGCTCCTGCCCGTGGGACTGGTGGTGGGGATTCTCATGTCACCGAACGCGTGATTAGCCAGTTTCTTACCGAAATTGATGGTATTCAATCTCTCAAAGATGTCGTTGTTTTAGCGGCTACTAACCGACCGGACCTTCTTGATCCCGCTATGCTACGTCCAGGTCGTTTTGATAGACATATTCTTGTCCCTGCCCCAGATGAAAAGGCGCGAAAACAAATCTTCGAAATATACACAAGAAATATGCCAATAGCCAAGGATGTGGAAATCAACGAATTAGTTCGATTGTCTGAAAACTTTGCGGGAAGCGATATCCAATCCTGTTGTCGCGAAGCTGCATTAGCTGCCCTCGATGAAAGTATGAAATCAACGAAGGTTAGTCGAAAGCACTTTCTTGCTGCAATTGACGAAATTAATCCCACAGTTACTCCTGATATGGAGAAAGCTTATCGGTCTTGGGGTAAACAGGCTCGTCAAACACGACCCAGTACAACACCCTTTGCCTAAGACACTTAATCTCATACTATCATAAAACGCAAAGTTAGTCTTCAGCGATGGCTAGGTAACGTCGTTCACCAAGGAGCTCAATTTTCCGTTTAGTTTTGGTGATTTGTTGAACATGAATTTGCCCTCCTATTTCAAGCTCTAACAGAGCTTGATTTAATTCTGAAGGTGTTACGGTTACTCGATTCGCTTTTAGCAGCCTAACAAGCTCCTTATCAATTACAACGCCCTGACGCATATCAAGAATGGCTAGAATCGTATTTCGAAGGGGAATTGTTCTCCAACTCAAAATGTTCAACCTCGCTTCAATAACTGAAAACAGACATTCATAGGATCAAGATCAATAATCCTGAAGAGATGTCAGGTCAAAACAGACTTGATGGTTCTTTAAAGTTTCTCCTTCGATGGAAACCGCGAGAAGAGATACAACTTTAAGGATAATAACGTGAAACTCTATCTAAGAGCAAGTGGCGGATGCTAAAATGTCTGCAGATACCTTTGTCAGAACTCCAGCAATCTTCACTGACATCGGTACAATCACCTCAGAATACGCAGGTCGGCGATTTCGAATAATGGGCTTCGTTGTGGACCGTCGAGAACAATCTGAATTCACTATCAGTGATGATACTGGTCGAATTACAGTTATTACCGACCAACCTCCGACGCTCCAATCCTTCGTTAGGGTTTTTGGATCCATTGCAGTGTCTGAAGAAGGTCAACCGCTCTTTCGAGCTGAAATCATCCAGGACATGACTGCTCTTGATAAACAGCTTTATATTAAAGCTAAGAAAATATTCGACGCCGCACTCAGCGGGAGGAGTTCCTAGTTGTTTATTGCTAAATTCGATGATGCAAAAACCTGGCAAGCACTTATCGGCGCAATCTCAGCCCTTGTTGATGAAGCGAACTTTGAAGTTTCACCTCAAGGGATGACACTTCGCGCCATGGATCCCTCACGAATTGCTATGGTCGATTTTGAGCTTCCTAAAAGCGCCTTTAGTAACTTCGAATGCGATGAAGAAGATCGCATCGGTATTAATCTGGACGAAATGGAAAAAATCGTTAAACGTGCGGGATCTGGTAATAGTCTCGCCCTCGGGCTTGATCGTGAGAAGAATCAATTAGCGATTACTCTTGAGGGGCGGACTCGCCGAAGCTTCAACATTTCCCTAATCGACTTAGGGGCTGATCGTCCCCCCTCATTGAATGTTGACTTTGACGTGAATATCAAAATCACAGCGGATACACTTAAAGAAATAATTCAAGATGCTGATATCATTAGTGATTTCATCACCATAGATGCCGCTCCTGAAACACTGACCATTTCTGCTCGAGGCGATACAGGGAATCTGAAGGTTAACATTGAAAAAAATGAAGAAGCCCTCCTAGAATACACGGTGAAACAACCAGCTAAATCACTTTACGCGTTAGAGTACTTGAATGACATGATGAAAGCTGTTGCTGCATCCGATACTGTTCAAATAGAGTTCGGAAAGGGCACGCCGATCAAATTACTCTTTGCAGTCAGCAGTGGAGGTCATATCACATACTTCCTTGCCCCTCGTGTTGAGGATGATTTCTAGCAAGATTGCTCTGATCCCCATCTTTAGGAATAAAAAATGCAAGAGGATATTTCGATATACGAAGCTGCCAAATACCCTTGGTCAGTAATGGCTCGGTCTTTGCTCAAAGACTTGGATGTTACGCTTAGCGAAGCTGATAAGAATCCAAAAATAATTCAACGTACATCTCATCGGTTATTAGGAGCCATAGATCCCAAATCCCCGATTGAATTAGAAGCGGTGGATAGTGATCCATATGTTGAGCTAACCAGCTTTTTTGTCGCAAAAGCACTGGTTGACGGGATTGGGAGTATGTTTCTGCGGCGACGCTGGGCTACAGCTGAAGCCAAACGCGCAGAATATTATCTCTTGAAAGAATCCGAAGCCAAATTAGCACATATTGGACAAGTAGAATTCAACTGGCAAGTTGAGAATCGAACATCAAGAGTCGCTGGGCGAATCTTTACACATAAGCTTCATTTTGCCAATTATCTCGCGGCTTCAGCTGGATTTCACGAACGTGAATGGAAATTAGTAAATAAACGCTTGAGTGATGGCTTCGTTTTACTCCGGAAAAGTGAAACTGTGCGCGTGATACGAGCTGCAGTAGAAAAAATGCTGGTTCGTGATATCAAAAAAGTAACTACTGATTTTCCATCAAAGATCAACGAAGTCTATACTGAAATTGACGAGATTGTTCGCAAACGTACGGATCGAATACGCCAGGAAATCCAAGGTGAAATAGTACCGGAAGCTTTTCCACCCTGCATGCAAGCTCTCCTTTCTGATATGAGGGAGGGCAAACCTCTCTCACATATTGCACGCTTCGCTATTACGGCCTTTCTCATCAATGTTGGTATGGACATTGACGCAATCCTTGAACTTTTCATGAAAGCCCCTGACTTCCGAGAAGATCTTGCACGTTATCAGATAGAGCATATCGCAGGCAAAAGAGGTAGTACTGCATACACCGCGCCAAGTTGTGCTTATATGGTATCTGTACGGCTTTGCGTAGACCCTGAAAAAGTCAATATCCGGCGTCATCCCCTCGCCTATTATCGTCAAAGGAGGAAATGGCAATCAAAACCTTAGAGTTCCTCATTAAACAATTTGCGAACTATTATCACAGTAATGGTCATGCCATAGCTCTGCCTCCACAATTTGAACAACGCGAATTTGCCTTCTTTTGGTTTTCACGAGAGGGTGCATTACGTCATACCAGCTTTGCCAGCACCGAGGAAATAACTGAGTTTCTTAGTCAAGAAGGTCCGGCTCATACTTTTTATTCAGCAGCATATTACCAGACTCCTGATGCCCCCCAAATGCCCTTGAAAGGCTGGCAGGGGGCTGATTTGATATTTGATATCGATGCAGACCATTTTGATTTACCCTGTCAGAGGCGACATGATGTTTGGTGGTGTCTTGATTGTGGTCACCGCGAGCATGGGCGTCGACCTGACCAATGTACTAAATGTAATGGTAATCAATTACGAGAGCTCAAATGGATGTGTGAAGAGTGTCTTGGAAAAGCGAAAGAGGAATCCGTTAAAATCATTCAAAATTTCCTTGTGCCCGATTTTGGTATCTCTCAGTCTGATATCATGGTTGTGTTTTCAGGACATCGTGGCTATCATATTCATTGCTTTACACCTGAACTCCAAACTCTTGGCTCTCACGAAAGACGAGAAATTGTTGATTACATTTCAGGTACTGGAATTGATTTCCGCCATCAGGGATTTAGCGATACCGCTTATGGTGTTCCCAAAGGACCAGATATGCGCACTCCAGGCTGGGAACGAAAAATCGCCCTTGGTATTCGTACCCTTTTTAAAAACCCTCAGCAACTAAACCAAATTCCTGGGCTCCGAGCTAATCAAAGCCGAATCCTTCAAACGGAAGCTGAGACCATTCATCAATATTTGTCTGAACAACCTGCCCGTTACATGACTCCCAAAGGCGTTGGACGCAAAGCCTGGTTTACCATTACCCAATATGTCATCGAATCTATTGGTGCACTAGTGGATGAGCCAGTTACAACAGATATTCATCGCTTAATTCGTCTTCCAGGGTCCCTAAATGGAAAAACTGGATTTCTTGTAAAACTCCTAGATCCTACAACTCTAAAGGACTTTAATCCCTTCCAACATGCTCAGGTTTTTACTGGAACGGTAACCGTAGAAATTAAGGATGCACCGGAATTTACTCTGGGTGGCATTCATTATCCTCCAATGCGCGAGATTAAAAAGGAGCTTCCACTCTCCGCAGCAATGCTCCTGATGTGTAAGGGAGTCGCGGAATTCGTGAAATAATGGAGGATCCGAACTATGTATACTGCCCTCCTTGAACGATGGCAAGCTGAAAGAGATGCGCTTGAGTTGCTCCCATTACGTGATTCGTTCCTTCAAAATTTACGCGAATACATAGAACAAGTTCTCGATCGAACACAATCCGAGGAGCTCACTGCCTTACAACGCCAGTTATTAGAAACAGAGTTAACCAATCTTCAGTTTATGATGAAAAGTCTCCTTCAGATACGAGTGAAAAAAATTCTGACACACCTTCTAGACCAAGAAATCGATTATGATCTTCTAACTCGTTCTGAACGACGATTTGCAGATCAAATCTCACGAAATCTCCGGTCTGTGCTTCTCCCCGTAAATGATCTATTCACACGCTTAGAAGAAGAAGGCTCATCACGGCTATTACTCGTACGCTTTCTTGAAGACCACCCTCAGCTAATTGGAGTAGATTTAAAAACCTATGGACCATTCAGAGCGGATGACCTAGCGACGCTTCCCGCTGAAAACGCTCGGCTCATTATCCGAAAAAATCAAGCAGAACCGGTCTCAATAGGTGAGATTCATCGTGAAAGCCCCTAAAATCATGAAAACATACTGTGCACGATGCAAAATGCACAAAGAACACACCGTGAGTTTATACAAGAAAGGTCGTGAACGTGCACTCTCAGCCGGACGGCGTCGGTATACACGAAAAGAATCTGGTTATGGCTCACAACCTAAACCCATCCAAAAACGATTCTCAAAAGTCACCAAGAAACAATCGCTACGCTTAAAGTGCAACGAATGCGGGCACATCACCATAAGAGAAGGTATACGTCTAAAAAAGATCGAATTGGTCTAGTTCTGGAGTGAAGATAGATTGCCTAAACAAAAGAAATCCATTTCTGAGCCCCGGTCTCGTTTTCTTCTCGTCAAATGCAAAGAATGTGAGCATGAACAGATAGTCTTTGGCTCAGCAACACAAAAGGTAGCCTGTGAGGTCTGTGGTAAGCCTCTCACCGAGCCAGCAGGTGGAAAAGCGAAAATTCTTGGAGAGGTGCTCCAAGAACTAAGTTAGTTACCCAAAGCTTTCCCATTATCCAACTAAAAGGTGATTTCATTGGTGAAAAAAGAAAAGCCCTCCTTGTCCTCTGAAGTGAAGCTTCCCGAAGTCGGAGAACTAGTTATTGGTACAGTCCAACGCATAACCTCACATGGTGCTTATGCCACTATGGACGAATACGCTAATCAAGAATGCTTCATTCACATCTCTGAAATTGCCTCAACCTGGGTTCGCAATATACGCAATTTTGTACGAGAAAATCAAAAGATAGTAGTGAAAGTGCTTCGAGTTGACGCACAACGCCATCAAGTTGACACCTCTAAACGACGGGTAACAAAAGAACAGGGACGCATGAAAATTCAAGAGTGGAAACGTGCACAACGAGGTAGTAAATTACTAGCATTTGCTGCCGAGCGAATGAAAAAGACTCCTGAGGAAGCTTATACAATCGCTGGAAAACCCATGGAAGAAAATTTCACTGATATTCTCGAAGGACTAGAAGAAACAAAGGAGAAGGGACCTCAAATCCTTACCGACATCGGTGTACCCAAAAAATGGGCTGAGCTGTTATACGAACTAGCAAAAGCCCACGTTATTGTTCGAGAAGTCAACGTCGAAACTACCCTTGAACTCACTTGTCGAGGACCCGAAGGGGTGGAAGGGGTTCGTAAAGCCCTTCTGGCTGCCCAAGAAATCGTTTCCTCTTCTGGTGGGGAAGTGTTCCTTGAGGGTGCTCCACGCTATCGGATTCGGGTTAGTGGAAAAGACTACAAAGAAGCTGAGCAGCTCTTGGATGACGCTGTGAATTCAAGTTTGAAAGTTATCGAAGCCTGTGGTGGAGAAGGCAAAATAACTGAACGTTCATAAGGTTCATTGAATAAAATCCGGACAAGGTGTAGACACTGACTAAACTCCTGAAAAAATGCCGTCGGTGCAATACTTACACAATGAACACCCAGCAATGTCCAGATTGCCGTGGAGGGGTTAAGAATGCACACCCTGCTCGTTTTTCAATCGAAGACCGTTATGGCTCGTACCGTCGGGTGATGAAGAAAGAATTACTCTCGAAAAAGACTACAAAAAATAATAAAGCTGGTTCATAATCGAGTGGGCACCTAGTAGACTCAATTATTAATGATGTCTCCTCTGTATTTTGATCCTGATGTGAAGTGCCACTAGGGGTCGGTGGTGACGGAGCTGCTTGAATGGGGAGTGTGATGGATACGTTCAAGCCAGCATATGTGGGCATCAAACTCATGTAATGGAATAGAATGGTGACATCTTCTCCTGCCACCAAATCGAGGTCCAAAGCTGTTGCATTAATCGTAACACCTAGCTTTTCACCAGCAAATAGAACTCTTCCACCAGTCAAAATTGCATCACTAAGGAGGAAGGTTTCGTCATCAACCAATCCCTGTTTGTCAACAGTAAGATACCCTGCTCCCATATTCTCTAGTTCAACATAAATGGTCCCATTATCGTACGCATAAGACTTCGTAGCAAGTGCTGTTAAGTTATAAGCAGGAGGATTACGGACTGGAACAGTTACAGACGCGTTGAGATCGGGCGTATATCCGACCAAATTCACAGTGACGTTCATATCAGTACCCACGGTGAAATAATTATTCGCTCCTGCACTAAGGATAATGTTTTCACCAGGTTCGATACGCAGTGAACCGGTATTTGTGGTCAAGAAGAGTTGAGGAATATCATCACTGCGATATTCACCGGCACTCCAGTCCCAATACTCAATACCCACTGAATCCACTTCAACCGTATAACTTCCTGTATTTCGAACCTCAAGGGTAATTGATGAAAAATGTTCGATAAGGTTGGTGTCATTGTAATGAGGATAGATGCTTGCCCCACCAATTTCGATGCCGCTGTCCAGCCAGGTGTAGTTGCATTTGTAGATTTTCATCATCTGAATCTGACTGATATAGACTGGTTCAAAAAGGCTAAAGATCGTGATTCCTGGTTCAGTTACTTGGCTTGGGAGTTGACCGGGCTGTTCTGTTGCTTCATCGACTGGACGGCTTTCCGCGACACCCACTTCAGAGGAGTTTAGCCACAACATGTTATAGATCATTGTTTGGAAGTATGGCGCTTTGTACTGTCCTGTGGTATCGTTCCAGAAGTAGTCTTCGCTAGGAACTTGATCACCGAATACCTCGCCAGCAATTCGAATCATCCACTGCCATTTTCCTTCGTCTCCGCTAAGACCTGGTTGCCCTAATCCGAAATGGACAAAGACATAATCTACGTTCCATCGTCGACAGATGCGAAGTGCTTCCACGGGGTCGGTTTCCATGAACATGCGACCGACCCAGGCTATTTGCGTTTTATTTATCGTCGCATTATCCACTACGGTCTGTCTTTCTCCGACTTGTCGAGTCCAATAACCATAGTCCCACCAAGAGACCATCGTTGAGCCAGGCGGAGTATGATGTCGCATCCAAGAGAAAGCTTCAAGATAATCTTGGGCTGGACCCCAGAGAATTTCACCGGTTCGTGAATCGCGAGAGGCAGGTATTATTTCGGGACTTCCCATTTGGTTAGTCATGTCAATAGACGTGATAGTAGCCGATAACAGAAGAATAATAACGAAAAGATAGGCAACCGTGGCAAAGCTTCGGGATGTGGGTGGGGTGATTCGTCGTCGACGCCTAGTCATAATGGGACGTTGCCAGAAAATTGGGCGGAAAGGGCGGATTGCCATTAACAGGCCATAGGCGCCTAAAATGGCCGCGGCTGGTGCTAATAATAGAGCTAATCGGATCATGGACCCACTGAAATAGAGGGCTGTGAGGGCAAAGATGATTAACAGGATATCTACTTCCCGTTCTCGACGGAAGGCAATATAGAACCCAAAAGGTAAGAGAAGAACCAAGAGACTTAGATTAAACCAAAATGTGGCCCAAGGAGCTGGTAGGTGTTCACCAACCGATGCAAGCAGAAATGCATTCTGGCGGATTAGCGGATCGATGACGGTATAGAATTTTCCTGCAATATCCCCAAGAAAACCGGTTCCCCGTTGTGCTGTGGCTACAGAGAGAAATAATCCTGACTGGAATAAGTAACCAAGGCCTACGACAATAAATGCACACATCGCTCCGAATATATAAGCAAAATAGGGTCGTAAACGGTTTGAGAGGGCTCCAAAACTACTGGGGAATTGTAATTCAGTGAGACGATAAGTTCGGCTCAACTCTATTAATAGGAGGATACCAAATACTCCGAGTGGGATTAATCCCGTCGTAGAGGTTGGCCAATCAGGTCCAATCCGTGGTACACATATTGCAATTGCCATACCCGTTATAACCACGCCTGAATATGCAAGCAGTAATCGGCGCGAATAGCGTCTGATTAATACCATTATCAGTGCGAAAATGGCAAGAATTTGAAACATATACAGGTAAACACTCCAACTAGCTGAAAGATAGCCGAGTGAGAGTCCACCGAGGATTGCTGAGGCAATCGACCCTTTCCGTAACGCCCTAGCGAAGAAGAATAAAATGAGAAGAATTGCGACAATGCCTATTGCTTCATTATCAAAAAAACCAGCGATTGTACGCTGGGTATATGCGGGGATAACTGCCATAAAGAAGGCTGCTAAAAGTCCCACCTCTTTCGAGCTCACCTCTACACCTAAGGCATAAATCGCAAGAACACCCATAACTCCCATGAATGCGGGGAAGAGTACTGCAACAGTTATCAAATCTACAGGCACACCTACTGCTTGGAACGCCAGATAAATCAAAGCTGTTGTAAAGGGAATACCCGGATAAGCTGATTCGGGTATATTACGTCCGAAGGGTACCCAAGTGGTTGTGTCATACCAACCAAACCAGGCTGCAAATCCATTTTCTATGATGTATTGGGTTTCGCGAAGATTAAACCAGGGATCGAAGGCTCGGACAAGTAATTGAAAACCAATTGTAGGTAAAAGACGAATCATCAGGGCGATAATGCTGATGACGAGGAGGGCGACCGCTCCTAATACGTTGGCTCTTGAGATTTCCATGCGTGGAGCATGTATGTATCTCCGAAGGAAGGAATAGAAAGATCGCAGGGAATCTCGGATTGTCATTCGGTCACCTGGAAGTAGATAGGATGATGCCTTGATAACTGCGTGTGCTTAAAAAATTTCTTGTACCAACCACACTAGGAATTGTTTCTATTCGCCTAACCCTTCAATGAATTTCTCATAATCCTCAGCGCTCATAAGGCCTTTCAGTTCATCGGGCGCAGAAGACTTGATGGCGATCATCCACCCTTCGCCGTAGGGATCATTGTTTACAAGCTCAGGTGCTTCTTCAAGTTTCTCGTTCGCTTCGACTACCTCACCTGAAATCGGTGAAAAGAGTTCAGAAGTGGCCTTAACGGAGTCAACCGTTCCAAAGACATCACCAGCTTTAACCGTAGTGCCAATTGAGGGAAGTTCAACCATCACGATTTCATGTAATTCTTCCTGGGCGTAATCTGTGATGCCCACCCGAACTAGCCCGTCTTCCTGACGAACCCATTCGTGTTCCTTTGTATAAAGTAATTCAGAGGGGACCTTTGTCATTTTGCTGAAACCTCAAATAATTGGTTGATTCCGTGATTCACCTTTCCCGATATATAGCTCTTTAGTTGTGGCCTCCTGAAGGCTTGTTGGCTAGGGTGCCCCGAAGCAGTTTTAAACCCTTAATCGCCCTACCATTTTGCACCTCTGCGGGGGACCCTTCCGAAGGGGTCTTGCCGCCTAAATAGGTGGCGGGGGTTTCTACCCTGTGTAGACCCCATAGCCAAGCCTGGTTAACGGCGCAGGAGTCACCGGTAATAGCATGGTGACGGCGTTACTCAAGATCTAACCAGGTTAAGGAGACATCCTGTCCGGCAGCGGTTCGAGGGTTCGAAAGAGTCCCGTTCTGCGAGCTTCGAAATTCCCTCCCCCCGCACCACTTTTCATCGTTACCTTTTTGACTGGGCTTTTCACTAGCTTGTATAACGGATTTCCATCTCCACGGGGCGTTAATCGTGCTACACGTGGTCTATCTCATGCATCCAAGTGGGGTTTGTCTCCTTGACCAAAAATTCGGAGAATTAGAACTTGACTCCACGTTAGTTGCCGGCTTCTTTTCTGCCATCCGGGAATTCGCACGAATGATTTCAAAGGGTAAAGGAGAGGCTCGAATTGTGGAGATGGGTGAATTTTACATCACCTATGCTTCCGGGGATTGCATTGTCGTTGCAGCTGTAGTAGACAAAGAAGACAATCGACTGCAAGTTCTCCAAGCACTTGACAAGGTCATTAATCGGTTTTCAGATCTTTACCAGGATACGCTTAAAGAATGGGATGGAAAGCTAGTTTTCTTTTCTTTCACACCTGAATTAAATGAACTGTTAAACAATGGGTTTATCGGTGAAGCTGACGAACCTTCTCCAAAACTTAAACGCGGGCTTCCCCGCTTGATGGTGAAATTAGGACAAATAAATCAACTCGAGTACAATGTCGCAAAACAATGTGATGGAAAACGTACGCCCAAAGAAATCGCTGAGAATGTTGGGCTTCCCTTAGATGATGTAGAAGTACTCTTGTATAGACTGAATAAACTCGATTTAATCGAGTAGGTCCTGTAGTTTCTCGCTAGATACCGTTATTCGTGTTTCTCAAGTAAGACGCCAATTGCAATGAGAACCATTGCAAAAAGCACTAGGGCAGGCGCCAAGATGTCACCAAGATACAAGATAATAGTATTCAGGTATGCTGCAAGACTCGATTGAATCACACGTCCACCATAGTAAATGAGGAAACCAGTGCCGAGAAGAAAATTACTCGTTCGAAGCTGACCCCTTAACTGTAAACCAATATAGAAGAAAATACTGGGAAGAACGATAACATAGAGTGGAAGAATGGCTAAATTTGAAATGATGTATCCAACAGTCAAACAACCAGCAACAGATGGTGGCCAGAAGAACGAAGGCAGGACTCCGATAAAGATGGCAATGATAAGTGGTGGCGAGGAAATAAGTATTACCTGCCAAAACTGCCTTTCTAGAATCTGGTAGGTTAACGCGAGAAAGAGGGTGAAAATTGCTAACCAAGAAACCATGGTAGCAAGCTGCCACCAAATCGGAAGAAGTTGGTAGTAATCCCATATCAGGAAGAATCCTCGAGCGACACCAAGAAGGAGGAAAAACAGTCCAAATCCTAAGTGGAACGGATTCTTCGAATCTCGATAACGAAATGCCAGGAAGTAAATAAACAGTAACAAGAAATAACCGATAATGAGGAACCAAATTCCAATTATCACGGTTTCAACTGCATCAAAAGTTCCATAAGCCATACAATGTCCCCGCAAAAATTTACTATATCACAGTCTCTTTGTCTTGAAATATAAGCCTGCTGCTCGCAAAATACCTCAAAGTGAACACTGTCAAAGGCAAATCTTTATACACCTTGACAAACGTAAACCCTTGGCGCCATATGCCTCGGGGTGACCTTCGTGCTCAATCGACGTATAATTAATGGATCCAAAATCGATTCTGAGCTCGCTGAAGATATGGTCAAAGCTGGGCTCGATCGTATTCGTTCTTGTATACAATGTGGAACCTGTACGGGAGCGTGTCCCTCCGGACGCCGTACTGCCATGAGAACACGACAACTGATTCGAAAAGCCCTCCTAGGCTTTCGTGATGAAGTTCTTTCAGATCCTGATTTGTGGGTATGCACAACGTGTGGCACTTGTACCGAACGCTGCCCTCGTAAAATCGATGTTACTGAAGCAATCTTGTATCTACGTAATCTTGCCTGTCAAGAGGGCTACATGCGTCCAGAGCACAGGGGTGTCTCCGTTAAACTAATCGAAACAGGTCATGCTGTCCCTATTGATGATGAAAAATGGAGTAAAATGCGCGAAGATCTCGGGTTATCACCCCTTCCTCCTACTGTTCACTCCTATCCTAAAGCCGTAAAGGAGATACAGCACATCATCAAGAAAACAGGTTTTGACAAACTCATCAATTACAAGGAGGGCAAAAATGATGGCAAAACATAGATACAGCTTCTTTCTTGGTTGTGTTATCCCTAATCGTCTACCACAAATTGAAGCCGCAACACGATTGGTAGCCCCCAAATTGGACATCGAGCTTGTAGAGATGAAGGGCGCATCTTGCTGTCCTGCACCGGGAGTGATCAAATCCTTCGATAAGGAGACTTGGCTTGCAATAGTGGCCCGTAATATCGCTCTTGCTGAGGAGAACGGCTTAGACATTCTAGTACTCTGTAATGGATGTTATGGCACGCTCATAGCAGGAGTACATGATCTAAAAGATCCTGAGACTCGAGCACGCGTAAACAAAATCTTGAAGGGAACTGGTCATCAGATTAAGGGAACTGTTACAACGAAGCATCTTGCAGAAGTTCTCTATATGGATATTGGCATGGAAGCCATAGAAGAAACAATCATTCGACCAATTGAGGCCCGCTGTGCCATTCATGTTGGCTGTCATCTTCTCAAACCAAGTGACATCCGTCCCTGGGGTGTTGTAGAAGACTTCACAGTGATTGATGAACTCGTCGAGTTATTAGGGGCGACGAGCGTTGATTACAAGCTTAAGGATATGTGTTGTGGTGCAGGGGGTGGACTACGCTCTGCCGTTCTCGATGTTTCCTTAGACATGGCCCGCGAGAAATTCGAAGCAATGACCCAAGCAAAAGTCGATTGCTTGGTGAATGTCTGCAACTTCTGTCATCTACAATTTGATGTTGGACAAGTACAGGTTAACAAAGAATTTGGTACCGATTATCAAATCCCAGTTCTCTACTATACTCAACTACTAGGTCTTGCACAAGGGTTCACTCCAAAGGAGATGGGGCTTGACAAGCATTACATTTCAGTTGAGCCTTTCTTGGAAAAAATTGGGATGAGCGTGTGATGTTGACAAGGCAAGAACGTGCACCAATCGTACCAGAAGAAGAATCCACTACCAAGTGGCGGATAGTAGTTAATGAGGATTGGTGCAAAGGCTGTGGATTCTGTTACACATTCTGCCCTAGAGAGGTCTTAGAAAAATCTGATAAATTTAACACTAAAGGTTACTATCCCCCGGTAGCAATTAATATTGATCGATGTGTGGGCTGCGGCCTCTGTGAAGCGTTATGCCCCGATTTTGCAATCCATGTCGAGGAGAATGAAA
>JABXGY010000050.1 GCA_016550395.1 archaeon
CAGCGACAGCTTTTAGCGCTTCAACGGCATCTGTCTTTGCTGCGGCCACAATAATGATCGCATCAGCTTTCTTAGCCTGTAAATGTTTTCGTAAACTTTCAACCTCGTGTGTGGTAATTCCATATTTGGGCAGTTCATCTGTATGAAAAACTCCTTGCACTCCCCCCCAAAAACGAGCATAATCTGCGAATTCACTTCCCAATCGTCGACCGGGCTGAAGTTCTTTGCCTACTAAACCCGCAAATCCTGGGAGTATAAGGGTGAATACCCCCTCTTTGCGTTTCAATGCCGCTTTAATGACTTTGCTTGTACTTTTCTTGAATAGAGGGGTTACTTCATGAACACTTTTCGTTATTTGGCTGGCACGGACCCCACGTTGCTTTAATTCATCTCGTAACTTCAAAAGTTCGACCTGGCGTTGTACTTCGTACTTTACTACTTGCCCGATGAGATTGAGTTTCTGAACACCTTTAATTTCAATTATTGCACCGCCCTTAATTGAAACATTAATGTCTTGGCGAATGGTTCCCAGTCCTCGTTTGACCTTCCCGGTAACTCGAAAGATTTGACCAATTCGAAGAGCAGTAGCCTGCACTTGTTCGGGTGTTTTCATAACAGGAGCTGTGGCAACTTCAATCAAGGGTATTCCTAACCGATCTAACCGCCAATAAGTTCTAGTGCCCTCTTCACGGATTTTTCGAGCTGCGTCCTCTTCGACACCAACTGTCTGTATTGGAACCTCGAATCCATTCACCTGAATTGTTCCGCCGAAGGCAACTACTACACTGCGTTGAAATCCGGTTGTGTTGCTACCATCAATTACCAATTTCCGCATGATTTGAATCTCATCGACAGGCTGTGAATTCATGAGCAATGAGATTTCGAGGGCAAAATCCACAGCTTCCTTATCAAGGAGATGGGGCGGCTCTTCATCTTGTTCGACTAGACAAATGCTATCATCGTAATTTTCATAAACGTGTACTCGTCCTTTATGAAATTCAAATAAAGCTGCGGGATCAACTTCGCCTAATTCGCTTTGAGTAGGACGTAACCGACGGAGAAAGGTAAAATGTGGTTCATCTTCGCGAATATTAGTCGGACAGCTGCAAAAGAGCTTAGTCTTAGTATCGAGCTGTTGGTGGACTTCAATACCAATTAACGCTCCAACCTTTTCATAGTCGATCTTTGTCATTAGGGGCTCAACTCTTCAAACTGACTCCGTTTTGAACACTCGGTGATTTCTCTAGCAATTGGTGTTAACATTCGCTTTTGGACTTCGGCAGGGTCCCGAGTCTGGGCTAGAACCCACATGAGTTTTACATACGCTGTCTCAGCAATCATATCTTCTCCAGGGATTACTCCCCGTTGAACTAGTTCTACACCGGTTCTATAAACGCGCATTTGAACACGACCCCAAATACATTGGGAGGTCATAACAACAGGGATCTGTTCCATTTGTGCCCGTTCAATCGAGTCAAAGATCGATTCAGGAGCATGGCCAAGTCCGGTTCCTTCAATTACTATGCCATGGTAACCTTGGTCAATTAGCATATCAATTCGATCACCCATCAACCCTGGAGTGGTTTTGATCAATGCAACTTTTGGATCAAAATTCGGTTGAAGACGAATCTGTCGTGTCTTATCTCGATGAAGATAAGAACTCTCGTCGACGAGTATATGGACCTTTCCGTTTTTAACTTCTGCAAGAAGATCTGCGTTAATGGGTTTGAACGCATCTCGCCGACTTGTGTGACATTTTCGAACTTGGGTACCTGGGTACAGGGCTATGCTTGTGTCATCGGGGTATCGATGCATGGCAACTACTACTTCGGCTATCGGTCCTTGCACCGCTGTAATAACCGCCGCGGTTAGATTTAGTGCCGCATCTGATGAGGGTCGATCTGATGATCGCTGAGAACCAGTAACTATCACGGGACCGGGAAGATTCTGTAAGGCAAAACTTAAGGCTGCGGCTGTGTAACCAAGCGTATCTGTACCATGGGGAATGACTACACCTTCTGATTCATCAAAATGTTTTACGACCTGTTTAGCCATAGTAGTCCAATGAGTAGGCAACAGGTTTTCACTAAAGATGCTAAAGAGTACTTCAGCATGGATGTTTGCTATATCACCCAGCTCCGGCACTACTGTATAAAGGTCGTCTGCTGATAATG
>JABXGY010000348.1 GCA_016550395.1 archaeon
AGGTCATGCTCATAATAACTCCCTTTTAACGCTTTATACTCCTAAGCCAGGAGTCAAGCTATTGTGACGAATAGTCTAATCGGACTGTAGAATTTGTGTCAATAGTTGTCCGAGAGGAACTGATTCGTGTCCTGCACCAATGATAATAAGTTCCCAACGTTTCATTAGATCTCGAAATGAAACTCGTCCTGTGAAGAGATTCATCAAAGTTTCTGTGGATGCCTTATAGATAACATCTGGTGAAGGATAAAGACCCTGCTGTAATGCCATTGTACCTTGGTGATATAACAGAATATGAAACGATCCTTCATCAGTTTCTAGTTGGAGGACCTTCCCTTGATAGGGTCCGACCCATTCTCGGATGAACTCGCGATGCTCCGCATTGTTGTTTACTCGTTCAATTAGCATTTCGAACATTTGTACAATCTGATTACTCATCTTGTTCGCCTCGAACGGGGTTTTTTCTTTATCCAGGCTTGGACCGCTTCTAGTACCGCATCGTTAACATTTCGCACACTAATGTCCCCTTTGCGTTCACGGACTGTTGTCAAAAATTTTTGGTAAATATCCTGGTTCAATAACAAGACTACACGACCTTTCCGATTATTCACCAGGGATTCTGCGACATACTTGTTTTGTCGAATAGTTAAGGTTTCGATATCATTGATATGTAAATGAGGATATCCGGGCCATTGACCATCTGACGCTTTCTTATATCGTGGCATTTCGTAACCTCCTTACTAGGTTCCTCCTTTGCCCAAGTCAATAGAATGGTTCCCGGGAATCTTCACGAATCCAGGTTGAAAGGGCCAATCTACGACGTAGCGCATTCCTTTGTTACCTCCTTTGTCACCCCGGCGCCAAGTTCCTGCGTAAATTCCGCTTCCATAGACACGAACAAACTCGCCTAAGATTAATATTGCTGCGGCTTCCACCGTGATATTTGCATCTTTTGCCTTTTCTTCTAATCCTTTCAGAATTTCAGGAGGTAATTCTAATTTCATTGACTATCCCCTCTTCTTACTTTTCTGGTTGCGAAATGCAATTCGTTGATAGGGAACGCCCCATCGTTCTGCGTAGAAACTACCTTCCAAAGGCCACCGGGATGGACCTAACATACGTGGTTTCTCGGGAATACCAATACAAAATGCCGCAATAGGTGTCCAGGTGCGTGGAATGCCAAGTTTATCACAGATATATTCAACGTGACGCTTATCTATAAAGGGTACAACTTGATAAGCGCAGGCATATCCCATAGAATGTGCTACTAGCCACATGTTCATTACACCCATTGCTACTACAACACTACCACACAATTCATTTGGATACATTGCAGTACTATCATGCCAAGTTTCCGAGGCGCAGCACACAATGACAGCATCTGCTTTTTCAGGATACCTGAAAAGGGATCCATCCCGCATCTTTTCATAGATACCTGGTCGACTCGAATCGGGTAAATACCATAAGCGACCCTGTGCAGCCTCGTATGGAAAATTCCCAAAAACATATCGTGTTGCCTCTTGACTGATATCTGCAATCAGTCGTTTCATTTCATTATCTTCTCTAATCACGACATACCGCCACATTTGCATATTTTCTGGTGACGGCGCATAACGAGCTGCGTCTAAAATCAATTCTAAATCCTCATCTGGAAGCCGTTCACCCGTCATGTGACGAATACTTCGTCGCATACGAATCAATTCAACAATCTGATACGTTGAAGCAGACTGTCCACGTGATGTCATAGCCTTAGAAGAGATGGATTTTCGCTTAGTTTCGGTCATAATGGATACACCTGAGGTTATCTTATCGGATAGTACCTAACTGTTATTAAACGATAGCTCCGCCAAGATGATGGCCATTCAGAACCTTGACCGGTCCTCTTAGGAAAATAGAAACCTCGTCAATAACAATCCACTGTACTAGAAAGTAAGCGGGTTGGTTCCTTTACAAGGTACGAATATGCATAACAAGATCTTCGAGCTTTGCGATAACTGATGCAACGGTATCAGGAGGTAGATCTGACGGGCTGGATTTTAAGAGAGCAATTAATTCTTTGAAGACACTTGCTGCCTTCGCACGACTACTCAGGTTATTCATCGCCGTGTCGCGTGCCTGTTCAATTAACGGTTTCAAATACTCCCGTTGGACACGCTGCCGACCCTTAAGATCTGTAACAATAGTCTCAAGGGCTTCAATTACAGTAACTATACGCGCATCAGGGACATCAGAGGGTTTCCTTGGAGTAGGACTCGGTTGAGGAGTGGGAGCTGGAATCTGAGTTGAAGGAGGTGTTGGTGTGGGAGCCGGTGTTGGGGTTGGAGCTGGGGCAGGAATGCGAACAGGGGGTGGAGCCTGTATTTTGGGTATAACCTGTTGTGTAATAGCAGTTTGAACGGTTTTTTCAATCACTTCGGCTAATCGCCCTTCAACAGGTGCAAGACCATCTGTAACCGCTTTCCCAGTAGCAGTGATCACATTTCCAATAGCCTTATCCAGTGCAGTAATCCGTTTTTCTAGGTTTGTGAGTTGTTCACCCTGTGCCTTCTGAGTTTGATATAATTGGGAGATGTATTGCACAATACGCTTAAGTTCCTGTTCAATACTACCTTGACCAGTTTTTGATGCAGCGCCAGATTTTGAATCTTGAGGCGGCTTTGACATTAGAAATTCGTCTCCATGAACTCTTTGATATCCTAATTAGGATTAGGGAATTAATCCCTTCCACTAATCAACAGACGATGAGATTCCAGATAAATGTTTAGTTAGATTTTTGGAATAAGTCGGCATAAACTCATTTTTTCTGATGGATTGTCACATCCACTGAAATTCCTTGCCGAATCGAAGATGTTACAATACAATAATTTTCAAAAATATCCACACACCGTTGAAATCGTTTCAGGTCCTCTTCCTTAGTTTTTATCATGATTTTCACATCAACGTGTTCTACCCGCCATCGCCCATCCTCATTGCGGGCAACTCTCGGAGAGACTTCTGCCTGAAGTGTTTCGACTTCCAACTTACTTCGTTGCAAGCAAAACATCAGACTAGCTGAGAGACAATTCCCAATCGATGCAGCTAGAACACGGGTGGCATTTGGTCCCATATCATGTCCAATTGGAGGTGGCTCATCCATAATTAATTCAGCGAACTTGTCCTTATCAAATTGAACACGGAATTCATAATCCTGCATTCGCTCAACCATAACTGTAAAGCTGTGAGGATCATCCTGCTTTGCCATCACATATCACCATGTCTCGTAATCACAAGGCTTCTCATATTTATCGACATTGGACTACCGAGTATGTAAACGCGGGGAACCTATGTTGCATATTTTTCTTTGCTCAGTAGACGAGATAAACGATTGTTTACTTCTTTTCTTGTTTCGCTAGATACTCTTCTTGAAGTACTCGGCGAAGCGTTTTTCCAACCATGCTTTTCGGTAATTCATCACGGAATTCTATAAATTCAGGACGTTTGTAGTAGGCTAGTTTATCTTTGGTGAATTCTTTGATTTCTTCAGCCTTGGCAGTTTCTCCTTCTTTTAATACAACGAAAGCCAGCACTGTTTCTCCTCGTCGCTCATCAGGAATGCCAATAACTGCGGCATCAGCTACCTTCGGATGCGTGAAGAGTACTTCTTCAACATCGCGTGGATAAACTTTGAAACCTGCGCGGTCTATCATTTGTTTAGCTCGGTCAACAATGTAGAAATATCCATCTTCGTCCATTCGGGCGATGTCGCCTGTTCTTAGCCATCCGTCTTCAGAGAGTTGGTTGGCGGTTTCTTCGGGTTTGTTCCAGTAACCTTTCATGACTTGAGGACCTTTGATGACAAGTTCACCTTCTTGATCTGGTGGCAAATCTTCACCAGTATCAAGATCGATGATTTTTGCAAGTGTACTGGGCATTGGTACTCCCACAGATCCTTCACGTTTCTTATCAAAGGGTGGTTTTTCTTGGATTGGATTTGAGTGAGTAACTGGGCTAGCTTCGGTGAGTCCGTAACCTTCAACGAGGTTGGCCCCTGCAATTTTTTCAAAGGCTTTCGCTACGGCCATCGGTAGTGGGGCAGCACCAGATAAACACGCTGTTACGGAACTGAGATCGTATTGGTCGAGATCGTCGCGCTGAAGTAATGAGGCATATAGCGTGGGGACCCCAGGGAAGAAGGCGATTTTGTATCGAGGGATATCGAGGAGAATTTGGTCCAAGTCCGGTCGGGGGTGTATAACTAGTCTACCAGCAAGAAGGACCGTGTTCATCATACAGACTGTGAGTCCGAAGGAGTGGAAGAAGGGTAGAACTGCGAGGGTCGCTTCTTCGCTTCCTTGTTGGGCAAAAGGAATCCAGCTTCG
>JABXGY010000349.1 GCA_016550395.1 archaeon
ACCGTTGACGAAGAGAATAGGTGCTTTCTGATCTTGGATGGTGTCAGGCGTGTCTTCTAGTAGAGAAAGCAGTTGATCAGTTGTAAAAGCGCGAGCTATGTAGAGGCGATTGAGATATGTTGCAGGTGGGTATGGCAGACGTATTGCTTGGAGATGGCTCAGGATAAGATTCGGGCGTATTCCATTGTTGGCATCAATGAGTGCCACGCCTTGTTTATGGGTCACTTGTTGCAGTGCATGGGCAACCGATTGTTGAAGTAGACAGGTGCAGTGCTGGCTTCCGTAGAGAAGATAGCTGAGACCGGGTTCATAGCCACCCTCTAGAAGCGTATCAAGCACGGAATTTCCTGTTGGAAATATATTCCTCCTCTGCTGCTGGGAGAGCGAATACGCTGTTTGAAACATTCTTCACAACCATATTGCTTGATGTAGGCGGTATTGGTTCATTGATAAAAACTCTCAAATACTCCACAGTCAACAATCACTTGGGTGTGATGGCTGCTAATGGCATACCGCGGAAGTGCGCAGTTTTATGATCTCTTTGCTCGTGGGAAGGAGGAGGAACAATCGTTTTATCGACTTCTCGCTCAGGAGGCAGGATCACCTGCATTAGAACTGGGTGTTGGTACTGGACTGTTTGCCTTTCTCCTGGCTGAGGATGGTATCACGGTTGTAGGCTTAGAACAGTCCCGAGAAATGCTATTAGAAGCTCGGAAGAAGCTCCAGAAGGCTCCAAAAGAAATTGCTCGACGACTGCTTTTCATTTCAGGAGACATGAGTAACTTCCAACTCGAACAGGAATTCCGCTTCATCTATATTCCTTCAGGGAGTTTTCAATATCTTACCACGCGAAAACAACAACTGGGTTGTCTTCGCAGCGTTAAGGCACATTTACACAAAGAAGGATCATTTGTGTTTGATATTTGGACTGGTGAATCGGATACTTCAGGTACCTGGCGGCGGTTAGAAACAGTTCCACTCGCTAAAGGTGAGGTTGTGACTCGATCGATATCAACTCGTTTGACAAAGGAAAAAGAGATAATCGATACCGTTCTCAGGTTTGATGTGCATGACAAAACTGGACGTATCACTGATACTTTTTATGACTGGTCCCAACTCTCCGTTCTCACTGTTGAAGATGTGAAATTCCAGTTAGCTGAAATGCAATTCCAAGTGGAAACGATTTATTCATCCTTTTCACGGAAACCTTGGTCAGCCAAAGCTCAACGTGCGATTTTCGTCACAGAGTCTATATAACTGAACCTTATTCCCCCTTGTTTTGTCGAAGCGCACTTTCTCCAATTAAGAGTTAATTAACCAAAGGAGAATCGCGACAACAATCAGAATCACTCTGAAAAAGTTTAGACCTTTTTCCAAAGTGGCTAATTGCTGTTTTTAGTTCTTTGAGCCCATTGATAGAGATAAGTCCAACTTGCCAGAATTAAGAGAATTCCGACAAGTAAAATCCAACCAAAAATCGAGATATAAACTACCCTTTTATGATACCTAGTTAGTTGATAGAAATTAGACCATATTCTATAGTTCTGGTTTAACGTCTTCCTCCTTCTTCATTCTAGGCAGCTTTTAGTCAGTTAAGTTGGCTTTTATGTATAAAAATAGAAAAACATCTTGAACAGTGGTGTTATTCATGGAATCAACCTCGACAGCTTTTAATGTTAACCGGGTGAAACGACAATTACAAGTCTGGCTGGGAAAGGAGAACGTATCTGATGCGGAGGTAGACAAGATTTGTTACTCACGAGATGCTTGGCCCTTACGGCTTATCCGCCTTGGACGTTTGATCTTAGATGCTAAACCCGACTTGATTGTGTGGCCTCAGACAATCGAGCACATCCAAAAAATAATCACACTTGCCAATCAAGAACATATACCCATCATTCCAGTTTCAGGTGCAGGAGGAGTTGCTGGTGGAATTTTAGCTACAACAGGTGGTATCCTTGTTGATGTTAAGAAAATGAACAAGGTACTTGCTCTTGACGAAGACTCCTTAACGGTTACTATTGAACCGGGGATTTTAGGTCATGAACTTGAGGAATATTTGAAATCCCGAGGATACACCTCTGGGCATTTTCCCTCGTCGGTCTTTAGCTCAGCATACGGTGGTTTTGCTGCTGCAAGGTCTGCGGGTGTCCTTTCCTCTAAGTACGGAAAAATCGAGGATATGATCACCGGATTAACTGTTGTTCTGCCAAATGGAGAGTTACTTCGAACCAAAGCTGTACCTCGTTCATCAATGGGTCCTGATTTGAAACAGCTCTTCATCGGATCAGAAGGAGTTTATGGGTTCATCACCGAACTCACCCTACGAATAGCTCCTCTTCCCGAATCCACTCAGTATGCTTCTTATTTGTTTCCAGACTTACATTCAGGTATGGAGGCTGTCAAGCAAGT
>JABXGY010000350.1 GCA_016550395.1 archaeon
GAGTCCTAGGAGATCCGCAGATCAATGAATCATCATAGACCGTTGACAGTCCCAGATGATAGACCTGGCCTTGTGTTCGCGCCAAAATGGCAACGAAATACACTAAGCGGGCCCTTGTATTTTTGTGAGGATTACATTGCGTGATTTAAAGGTTCCTCTGGTCTGAGTTATTTGCCCGGAGGATTATGGTCCCGGCGCCCGGATTTGAACCAGGAACCATCTGGTATCTGCGTTGGTTGACACCAGGTCATTGCTGTAAGGCTCAGGGTGCGGTGATTTCCTACAGCCAGACGCTCTACCAGGTTGAGCTACGCCGGGACGGTGCGAAAAATAGCTTTGATTGAGTAACTTATAAGAGTTTTCAAAGGAGTTCACGGAAAATCTGAGTTAGAGTTTCAATGATTGATTCTGCAGCAGCTTCTACAGGTTCAGAAAGAGGTTGGGCGAACTCGTTAGTGAATGGTTGAATACCAAGAATTAGGATTGTAGTTGTGATACTGTTTTCGATGTATTCAATGAAGAAGTTAAGGGGGAGTTGGTGTGATGAAAAAGCAATACCCCCAATTGAGTTTTTATCGATTAAACGGATTGTTCCGGGTGTGGCTTGCATGAGAGCAGCGTCAATGAGTAGAATGAAAGAAGGATTCGCGTCGATTAGGTATGTAATGAAGTTTTCAGGTACAGTACTGGCATTAATTAATTCAATATTAGGTGGACTAAGACTTTGAAGATGGTCGATAATATAGGGTCCGATGCCATCATCAGCTTTAATGTCGTTGCCGATACCGACGATTGCACTTTTGTTTGATTTCTTAAAGGTGATTCTAAGTTGTTGCTGCCAGGATTGCATTATGTTTTGGGAGACGGGAAGAATGTTATATAGCTTCGCCTCTTTTCGGTTCAGCAAGTGGTGAAGGATTGTGACAGACGAGAAATCCTTGGAGGCAAAGACTCCTGAAGACGAACGTTCACAACTGCCCGATGAATTCATCCCTGCACGATTTTCACGCGGTCGAGTTATTGTGAAGGGAGCCCAGGCATCCCTATTGTATGAGGCTGGATATTATGGGACCTTGAAAAATGGAGATAAATTGATGTTAGAGCCAGAAGAAGTTTTATTGTTAGTTCGACGTCAACGCCTTCAAGTATCAGATTCAAAGGGAACTAAATTTGAATTTGCTGATTTATTAGAACAACTTGGTGAACGGCATCCAGGATTGTGGACCAGGTTTCTTGTATATAGTGATCTGCGAAGCCGTGGATATGTCGTCCGGACAGGGTATGGTAAGGGGTTATTATTTCGGGTGTATCCTCGTGGAGCTAAACTCAATGAAGCGACAGCAAAATATTTTGTGTGTGTCATTTCAGAGGGAGTGCCACTAAAAGTTACAGAAATTGAAACTTTCAGTAAGCAGGCAAAGCGCAATCGAAAGAAGCTAATGCTTGCTGTCCTAGATCGACAGGGTGAAACGACCTATTACCTCGTTGCTCCTGCAGATATTGTTGCAGAGAAATGAAAGTGGCGGGCCCGCCGGGATTTTCGGCGTCTCTAAAGAAAGACGCATTCGAACCCGGGGTTACCAGCTTAGGAGGCTGGCGCCTTCTTCGGGGATATACTCCAATCCGACTTGGCCACGGGCCCTTGACCTTCAATTGCGCAAAGAAGTCTATACTTATGGTCTTTTTGCTTTACCGTTGCAATAGGGTCGCCCCTTTGCCCTTACCAACGTAGACGACATCTGCATAATTGGGAAATAGACCGTTTTCGAGGACCCCGGGAATTGCGTTCAGACGTTCTTCTAGCTTAGCAGGGTTTGGAATTTGTGGAAATGTTACATCTAGGATGAAATTGCCATTATCAGTGATCACTGGCCCTGCTTTTCTATCAGCTTGACGAAGCATCGGTGAGCCACCTAGTTGTTGGATTCGATCCATAGTGAGAGCAAGAGCGTCTGGCAGTATTTCTACTGGTACTGGCATCCTAGTGCCTAACTTATCAACGAGTTTAGCACTATCCACAATAATAATTAGTTGTTGAGCTGCTGCAGCTAATATTTTCTCACGCAGGAGTGCAGCTCCACCTCCTTTGATAAGTGCGAGTTTCTTGTCAACTTCATCTGCACCATCCACCGCGCACGCAAGACTTGTAACACGCCCAAGCGGCAAAGTAGTAATTCCCGCATCATGAAGCCGAAGCTCTGTGGCATAAGAACTGGGAACTGCCGTAATTGAAATGTTTTCAGCCGCGACTTTCTCCACTAATAATTCAATAAAAATTTCAACTGTTGATCCAGTCCCAACGCCGAGACACATTCCATCTGAAACATGGTTGATTGCTGCTTCTGCAGCCAGACGTTTTTCCTCAGTAGATGTCATTTTGTACCCACCTTCTATTAGATACACACGTATAGCATTTCAAACACTTGACCCTTAAAAATCCCACATTCAATTGGCTTTGAAGAAAATGGAGCCTCGGGCGGGATTCGAACCCGCGACCCCTGCCTTACCAAGGCAGTGCGCTACCATGCTATGCCACCGAGGCTCAACAAGTGAAATGGTGCCGAGGGCGGGCGTTCCGCGAACTCTAACGGATTTCGTTTCGAACCCGCGACCTCCAGATGTCTCCGGCGCCAGTAATCATATTATTTTGACCCTGGGGCAGTGCCCTATGAGTCTGGCGCTCAACCAGGCTAAGCTACCTCGGCAGCACTAGACCCCTGCTCGTTCCTTTTAAGCATTATTCTACTTATTCATTGGAAACCCCCACCTATCCCTTGATATCGTACACGAAGCAATTTTAAGCAACGAGACATCATTTCTCTCGCCATCATCCGTGCGGGGGCGTGTCCAAGGGTCAGCGCCCTCAATGACTAAGCAGCGGGGGTATCTACCCCCGTGTAGACCCCACAGCCAAGCTTGGTCAAAGGCGCAGGACTTAAGATCCTGTCTCGTAGGAGTTCCCGGGTTCGAAGCCCGGCCCCCGCACCAATCTAATTTTAATTAAATTTCTGAGCCGAAAAAGGAAAATGGAGCCTCGGACGGGGATTGAACCCGCGACCAGCAGCTATCCTGACCAGAAAAACATTTTTGTGCAATTTCCGTTAGCAATCCATGATACACGGATTCACTCCGAATCATTAATCAACCGTGTCTGTATAACTGAAACTGAGCCTCCGTAGCATAGTGGTGGTGCATTGGCCTTGTAAGCCAACGGTCCCGGGTTCAAATCCCGGCGGAGGCTCCAATGCTGTTAATAAGTTTTTAGAGTTTTTAGTAAAATCAGCTTTAGAATGAATGGCGTTGATGTATATGCAATTTCACAGGTTTTGCATGAGGCCGGTGTATGGCATAAAATTGAAGATGATTTTATCTGCACCAAAAAAACTCGGATAAAAATCCCGAAAATTAACGAAAAAGTTGCATACTTCGCTGGCGTTGTGGCGGGTGATGGTAACCTAAACAAGTGTAGACGAAAGGTAGGTGGTTACTATTATCGAGTAAATGTTGTAGGGCGCAAAGAATACATTGAACAGTTACCAGTTCTAATCAGAGAGCTCTTTCGCTATCAACCTCGTATTCAAAGAGATAAAAGAAAGAAGAACTGCTACGCCATTAACATCAATTGTGCGGCAGTGTATTTCTTTTTTATTCAACTTGGATTTCAATCTGGGAAAAAAGATCGTTTGAGGGTTCCCTCGTTGATTGCGGAAAATGCTTCTCTCTTCCAGCATTATATGCACGGTTTAATAGATACTGATGGTTCGGTATTGAAGAATAGAGTCCATTTGAAGCAACGTGACAAAGGCTTTCTGAAAGAGCTGGTGCGTCTCTTGAAGAAGCATCTTAACATTAGTTCTACACACCCCAAAGTCAATTATACAAAGGGAAAACCGTACTATTACATCAGATTTCCAGACTTTAGATCGGTAACGACATAGTAATCACAACACCTAAATTGGACAAAGGTTTTTCAACCCCCGATGGTACCCCTTCAGGAACTGGGCCGGTAGTCTAGTTCGGTATGATGCGAGGTTTGGGAACCCGTGACCTAGCGTCGCGTTCAAAACACCTCGTGGTCCCGAGTTCAAATCTCGGCCGGCCCACCACTTTTTTGCGTAGAAGAGTTCGGAACCTTTTTATAGCAGAGATTGGTGATGCTGGGTGGCGCGGTCATAGAAGCTGGGTCACACCCGGTCTCGTCAGATCCCGGAAGTTAAGCCGGTTTCGTCGCCTTGAGTACTGATATCCGAGAGGTGTCGGGAAAATGGTGAACTGCGCCACTTCTTTTCCTTTCGATTTTATCTCGAATTTGTGTAACCCTAAGCAAAGGTTTTTATTTTACGTTGGACCCGTTCCGGCATCACCTCTTGGAACCGTGTAACCGATGATTCAAGTTCCGGGCACTGAATTCAACTGGATTTTCAATTTGATCTTTATAGTCATGTTTATGTTCATCTATTTGTACGGCACCCGATTACAGTCTTATATTTGGAC
>JABXGY010000351.1 GCA_016550395.1 archaeon
ATCGGTTCTTCCTAAACAAGTACTCGTGGCAGATCGTAATACCCAAGCCGAAGAGAAAATTTCTGCGGATTTAGTGGTGGTTGCAACAGGTGTGAGAGCAAACACTAAATTGGCTGCTGAAGCGGGTGTGAAAATCGGAGAACGAGGTGGAATTCTTGTCGATCAAAATATGCAAACAAATATCACTGATGTCTATGCAGCTGGAGATTGTGCAGAACAGCTTGATCTTGTTATGGGGCAGACAGTAGTTTCTGGATTAGGAAGTGTTGCACTCCGTCAGGGAGAGGTAGCGGGTATCAATGCTGCCGGTGGAAAGGCAAGCCTTTCAGGTGTAGTACTTGCACGAACAACACGCCTCTTTGGACTGGAAATCGCGGCTGTTGGTCCTACTCGCGTTGCCGCGGAACGAGTAAATCTTCCACTCATGGCGAGTAAATTTAAGGGCACTCCAACTGCGGAATATTATCCAAGTAAAGACACCGTAGCGATATACCTTCTTGCTCAAAAGGAGACAGGACGCCTACTTGGTGGTCAAGTCGTAGGTCCTTGTGCTCATCAACGGGTTAATGTTCTCAGTGCAGCATTGTCTGCGAAAATGTCGATTCGACAAGTAGCCGATTTGGAAACATGCTATGCTCCTCCAGTTGCCCCAACCCGTGAACCACTTACATTAGCCGCTCAAATTCTAGCTCTTCGTTATGAACGTCTTAAACAGCGAAAAAAATCTAGCTAATAGGAGCAAAAGCCTAGGTACACTTTTTGAGTTTCTCAATTGCTAAAGCGACACCTTGGATTATTGCTTCCGGTTTGGGTGGACACCCCGGTATATATACGTCAACTGGGATTACTTTGTCTACACCGCCAATAATTGTGTGCGTTTCTTCTACCCTAGATCCTTCACCTTCAACAAAGATACCACCCGTACATGCGCAACTTCCCAGTGCAATGACTATTTTTGGAGCGAGCATTTGGTTATAAATTCGTTTAATGAACACCTTCGAGTGTTTTGACACACAGCCATTGGTAATAAGAATATCCGCATGTCGCGGGTTTTGTTTCCAAAGTACCCCAAAACGCTCAACATCAAATCGAGGTGTTAGAACATCTAAGGTCTCAATGTCACAATTATTACATCCCCCAGCATGGAGAACTGCAATCCATGGGGATTTTCCACGAGCCCAACTCAGAACACCCATGCATTTCACCTCTAATACTTCAAGTCCCTCAAGTCCCTCGTACTCATTGACTCTTTCAACAAGAAAAGCCGTTGACCTAAAATCAGTAAAACCAAAACTAAAATCCCAGAAAACAACATCAACATCCCATCAATCAAGACATCAAATGCGGGAATTAATAGATGGATTGAATAAGTCAGAATTGCTAAACTAGTTACGGTCTTTCTCAAATCTGTCTTGCTTAGTAATCCGAAAATTCCAACACTAATCAATGACCATTCAATTCCAGTACTTCCCAGGATAAAAAATGAAATAGCATACGAGATTGTTACCAAGATTATCAACAGCGCGATCGATAGCCACCGAGATATGAATGGCAATTCTTCAGCGTTTTTAGTTCGAGCTGTCAAAAAATAGAGAACCACAGGTATGAAGATGATTGAAAAGATGGCAAGAGGAATTATCTGAATAATCATTCCTTCGAGAATAGATTCGAGCGTGAGGAGCACTCCTAGAATTCCCAAAAGGACACTAACAATGCGAAAATCCCAGGCTTCAATAATCACGACTGCTAAAATGAGTATGATTACACTTAAGATAGGATTTATTCCTCCCACCTCCGTGAGTAGTATTTTTGAGGATGAGTATTCAACTGGTAACACAATTTTCTTCGACACTCAATGCAGAGGTTCAGATATTGTGACAAATCCTTGGCTACTTCATCTGCAATGCGAGGATCGATATTTTCCATTATCCGGGTTCTTATCTTCTCAAGGTGTTGGGGAGTTGATACTGGCGAACCACATTTTTGACAGGGAACCAAGTCAAATTCAATGGTTATAATAGCCTGATCCTTATCATTAGTTGCTAGTTCAAATTGATCGGAAAGGGCGATGCCCTGTTCTGGACAGATATCTTCACATCGTCCACAAAATATGCATCTCATATAGGATATACTCAACGTACGAGATTTGCCCTTATCCTCCATTGATATTGCTTTTGCAGAGCAAGACGCTGCACAAGCGCCACATCCAATACACTTCTCTTCATTGAATTGTGGTAATCCACGTAGTCCTGGTGGAACATGAGTAGCTGGACCATGGGGATATTTCGTAGTGGCTGGTTTGAATAATGCCTTCAACGCTTCTTTGATCGCTGTTATTTTTACCATCTAGAATCCCACCATCACGCGAATTAATGAAATCAAAGCCAGGACTAGTAGTATCGTGAAAAGCCACTTGAATACGTGGCTAATTCGATATCGAGCACTTGCTACATGAATGATCGTCATGAGAATGACAATTATTAGACATTTGAAGAGAAAGATCAGAATATCAAATGGAAAGATTAGGCCATCTCCACCACCTAGGTATAGATTCACAAAGAGAGCTGAAAACACATAGAAGCGAAACAGTCGGGCTAATTCGAAGATACCCAGTAGGGGTCCGCCATACTCGGTTAAGGGACCTGCAAAGATTTCTTGTTCAGCTTCGGGGATATCTCCAAATGGGCGCATCCACGATTTCGTCAAAAGACTTAGGAAAAGGGCTATTGCGGCCAGTGGATAATGAAAGAGAAACCAATTTGGAAGAATCCAAAGAAATAGACCCATTTGTGCGGCAATCACTGTGGTGATTGATAAAGAGAGTCCAAAACCGAATCGGCTTAGCGCGAGTGAGGGAATAAGCATGGCAATAGCTAATGGAAGCTCAACGCTAAGAAGAATGGCAACTTCTCGACTGGCTCCGATTTTTCCCCAAGGTGATCCTGAAGCCCATCCTGCAATAACGAAGGCAATAGAAAAGATGACGGAAAAATATAAAATAACAATCAAGTCCCATGAAAGGATCCCTGGCAAATAGGTGACCCCGGGAGGAATCATGAAACAAAGGACCAGGATGGCACTTAGCGCAATCAATGGAGCCAGGATATAGATGGTTTTGTGTGCTAGTTTAGGGATGAATCGCTCTTTTCCAAATAGCTTTATGATGTCAGCAATAGGCTGATAGAAGGGTGGTCCCCTTCTTGCTTGGAGTCGTGCAGATAATTTTCGAAATAGCCAATACGCTAGCCAACTAAAGATGAACGCTAGTCCTATTGCCGCAAAATAGAATCCTACAACAATGAGGATGTCAAACATCATATCCACCCCACTGTTACCCACATCAACAAGATCAACGCGAAGAAAACAAACCACAGCAAATACATGTTGACCAAACCAGTGTGGGATTTTCTAACGGTGTTTAACATTGACTGGAAAGGATATCCAAAAACAGTAGACGCTGGTGTTACTTCTTCAATCTTCAAATACGGATCTTCTAGAGCACCTCCAGTGAAAGGCATAGTTTTATCATCTGCTTCAATCTCCATTACTCCCCATCGGAAACGGTACAGTACATACCCAACAATAAGTCCGATAAACACTAATGTGGCAATTAGGAAAGGATTCCAGGCACCTCCAAAGAAGAACAGAATAGCAAAGAGATCTACTGGTGGGGGTATGCCAAATGGAATTAGAGAAAGTGTAGCTGGGTATACTAAAAAGAAAATTGCAAACTGTGGTAAAATTCCAAACAATATACACCCTGCTGCCAGAACTATTGAGGGGGCTGCCATACTTTTTGGAGCTGAATGTACATTAGCGGTGGTCGCTGAAGTGGTTCCAAGGAATACATAGCATAATAACCGAAGAAAGACTGCGAAGGTTAACGCAGAGGTAAAAATAGCAATAAACGCAAAGACAGGTTGCCCTGCTGCAATACAAGCATTGTAAACCATCCATTTGCTAATGAAACCATTCAGTAAGGGAACACCAGCGATAGCTAGAGACCCGATCAGCATCACATAGCCGGTTGTAGGCATGGAGCGAAGTAACCCTCCTAGCTTGTTGAGATCTTTCGTTCCGGTTTCGTGTTCCACTGCGCCTGCATTAAAGAAAAGAATGGATTTGAAGAGACTGTGATTGAGCAGATGAAAAAGTCCTGCAGCAATTCCTCCAGCAGCTACTCCAAGCCATATGAGGTTTGCTGTAATATTGTAGTAGCTCAATGCTAGACCCCCGATTCCTAACCCTAAGATTACATAGCCCATTTGGCTAACGCTGTCAAAGGCGAGTAGACGTTTCAAATCATTTTGAGCAAAAGCAATGATTACACAGATGAGCATTGTAAGGGCTCCAAGTGTGCAGACTAAGAGCCAAAAGTTGATACTGACAAACAGAGAATTGAAAATTAACAGAATAAGGAAGGCAGGCATTCCTGCAACTTTTATCATCATTGAATGAAGTAATGTGCTAATCGATGCTGGCGCAACAGTCGAAGCATCTGGCAGCCAAGTGTGAATTGGAAAGGAGGGGAGTTTGACGAGAAAACCAATGAATATCAGAAAAATTGCTAATTTTCCTTCAAAGCCAACGAGAACGCCTGAAGTTAATAATAACTCTATGCTAAATGCCCCTATTCCGGCAAACCCAACTCCTACAGCAAGTTGATAAATTAAAGCTAACCCTACGAGTGCAAAGAAGGAGGCAAAAATTTGGATGATGAGGTATTTTATCGCGCCTTCAAGGGCTGTGGATTTCGAATGGTGAGCGATCAGAGGGGCGGAGCATATAGTAGATAATTCTGCTAAGAGGAAGATCCAAATGAGATTCCAACTGTAGGCCATGCCAATGAGGCTACCAATTGTCAGTAGGGTGAAGAGGCTGTAGAGGGCTCGTCGCTCTTCGATGTAGCGAATCGAATATATGGTTACTAAGAAGCCTATCAAAGAGGCAATAAGTGCGATTAGGTTAGTATAGCCATTAATGGTGAAGTTGAATCCGAATCCTGCGAGTAAACTTAAACCTAAGAACTTGGTAACGAAATTTGCTAGGA
>JABXGY010000352.1 GCA_016550395.1 archaeon
ATTATATGTTAGACTTCTCCTTAAAACGAAAGGAGAAGCTTATGGCTCGTGGAAGACCTGTTCAGCCTATCGAGTTATCACAAGATGTCAAGACACAACTACAGTCAATTGCGCGCTCACGATCCCTTCCCCATGGCCTCGTGAGACGTGCACAGATCATTGTCATGGCAGCAGAAGGAGTGAACAATAAGACGATAGCTCAAAGAGCTAGCCTTTCAGCCGCCGTTGTTGGAATGTGGCGTAAACGATTTATCCAGCAAGGGCTTATGGGCCTCTATGACGAGCCAAAACAAGGAGGCCCTCGATCAATCAGCGACGAGCACATTACCCAACTGATTCGAAAAACACTGAATAAAAGGCCAAAGAACGTGACCCACTGGACATGCCGCTCCATCGCCAAGGAAACAAAGTTGTCAAAATCCACGGTCAATCGGGTTTGGAATGCCTTTGGGATGCAACCCCATAGACAAAAGCATTTCAAGCTTTCTACCGACCCCTTCTTCGTGGAGAAAGTTCGTGATATTGTGGGGCTCTATCTGAATCCCCCTGACAAAGCAATGGTTCTGTGTGTTGATGAAAAAAGTCACATTCAAGCCCTAGACCGAACGCAGCCTCTGTTACCCCTCGGGCTGGGATATGTAGAAGGAGTAACGCACGACTACCAGCGACACGGAACCACGACGTTATTTGCAGCCCTTGATATTGCTTCTGGACACGTCCTCACTCAGTGTAAATCCCGGCATCGTCATCAAGAATTTCTCACTTTTCTACGCCATATCGATGCCAACGTTCCAGAAGACTTGGAAATTCATCTCGTCATTGATAACTATACAACCCATAAGCATACAAAGGTCAGAAGATGGTTGGCTGCCCGCCCACGGTATCATGTCCATTATACCCCGACCTATGCTTCATGGCTTAATCAGGTGGAGATTTGGTTCAATATCATTACGCAGAAAGCCATACGGCGTGGAACATTTCGCAGTGTCAAAGATCTTATAGATAAAATCAAACGCTTCGTTGATCACTATAATAACAGTTCAAGGCCATTTATGTGGACTGCAACTGCAGATTCAATCTTGGCCAAAATCGAAAGACTTTGTAAAGGTATTGCTGGGACAGTACACTAGGAGTATTTCTGGTTTTGTTAAAATGAGGAGCAAGACCAATCTCTATTACCTTTGCCATGGGCCGAACGAGGGAGATCCCAATGACACTACTTATTTGAGAGAGCACTACTTACCATGCATGCTCGAGATCATTGACATAATGCCGATGCTTGATATGTCTCTGTTAACCTTGCACCTATGGGTGGATCATCGGTTTGTTAAAGCCCATGTCATTGATGTGAAAATAGAACTCCTGGAGCAAATCATCGATAAGGCCAGAAAAAGCAATATCAAAATTTGCCTAGAGAATTTAAGCGAAAATTGGGAAGACTTAGATAGGATATTCAAACAACTTTCTCAGCTTTACCTGACCCTTGACGTCGGACATGCACAGCTTCTAAGGCCCAAAACCACTGCCTTCGATATAA
>JABXGY010000353.1 GCA_016550395.1 archaeon
AAACGCTTCAGGGCAGCCCTGGATTACTCGATGAATTGCTTAAACGTCCCCTGGAAGAGCCAGATGCAATGGGACGCCGACGCGCAATCGCCCGATATGGTTCGTGTTTGATAGCCCATGCTATTGCGTTAACTGCCTCCGACATTAAGATGGTAAACTCAATTCTTACTCAAATGGAATTTTTCCGGAACCCCGATAGTATTCTTAATTTCGAACTTCCTGAAGCGATTCAACCTACTTTGAATCAACTAGTCACAGAGGGTTTTGATCCATCAGAAATCTGGGAACACCAACTTTCCAAGGTCATTAAAACCTTCCAAACTGGATCAAACCGACTTCAGAAATTATTCGGAATGATACCGAGTAGGAAATCTATGCCCATTATCACATCTTTTTTTACGAATGCCACTGAGTGGTGGGGTGTCAATTATTACCCCAAAGAAAGGGTCCTAAATATCCTTCCACCGTACCTCTTTATTCCAGCCCTTGCACATGGACTGATTTTGCGTGAAGCCGTCCGATTATTTTTGCCATCAAGTTTTCATTTAGCAATGGATGCCCAAGTATTTGCTAATACTCTTTCTGAACACCTTTTACCAGCGGAACATAAGAAGACATGGTCTATACTTCAGTGGAATGGAACACAATTATCTCTGGAACAGGTTAATGCACTTACTCCAGTTATTCAATTAACTTCACAACTCCTTGAGGAAAATCGCTTACCTGATTTCTTTACACGTTTAACCCAATTAGATAACATTGCTACACAAGTTCCTACTGGTGGGCTCACATTTGCAGCACACCAGGAATTTACTGATCAACTAAAAGTGAAACCCTTTACAAAAGTACTCCAGACAATTCTTCTTACAATAATTGATAATCCAACGATCAGTGAACGACAATTAGCTAAGGAAACGAACCTTGCTCGAGGTACAATTAATCGTAATCTAAATGAATTGTATGATACTTTTAATTTACAAGTATTGGGTGAAATTAACTATCACCGAATCGGACTTACTCCCATCCTTCTATCCATTTCAACATCGAATCCAACACAGTCACAACTGATGCAAATTCTTGCGTTAGCACGAAGATTAGAAACCTTTCCATATTGCACGCGTTTAACGACTACAGCGCCTGTCCTTGGATCCTCTATTTTCGCCATAGTAACACTTCCCCCCAAAATAATTCCTTCATTCCAACTTTACTTCAGAGAATGGACAGAACATAATGCTTTTTCATCCTGGCTTGCACGAATAAATGCTTACGAATGGGGTTGGTATTTTCGATGGTGGACCATGTTTTCTCCTGAAGAGTGGCTTCTTTTCGCAAATAGTCACCTTCGTAAAATCAAGAAACCCAACGGAGTTAATAGTCATCTTGAGTACCAGGGAAAACAATTTAGATTAACTCGCGAAGCTCTTCGTATCCTTGTTATTCTAGAAAAAAATATGCGAATTAGTCAACGACAACTTGCCAAAGTTGCCAATACCTCCATAACTACCGCTAGCAACTACCATTCTCGTTTTATCCCGGATATCATAACTCCCGCCCCTGAACTTTTGACCTCTCCATTAGTTGAATCCCTTACTTTCACAATCACAAGTCAACCATTATTATATAACGAACAGTTACTTGCCAGCATTCGGTTACTTCCAATCTACCAAATCTGGCATCTTAGGTCAATTAAAGATTCTAACAGAACATTTCAAGCTCCCCCTCATACGCTAGTTACTACCAGCTTACCAAAAGGAGGAGGAGTCCAATTCACGACCGCCCTTTCAAAAGCCACAGCACATCATAACGCTGTGGTAAACATAATAAGACTGTCAAACCTGCCAACTCCACGTTTACAAGGATTGCCATTTGCTCTTTTTAGAACCGCTGGACAAGAATGGACAATTCCAAATGATGTGTATCTTTCACAAGAACTATTCAGTATAAATCGATGAAATTAGATCCAATCTCCCGTTTCAAGTTTGGTGGGTAGATAGGTTTCAGCGAGAAACTCGAATCCATGACTACTAAGTGCTTGAATTTCTGCTTTTTCTTTTCGCTTGACCATTAACTGAATATCAGCTACCCATTTGGGATTCTGTTCAACGAAGGGTTCCTTCAATACGGCCTTTGCCCGTTTGATATCCTGAGGTGTCATACGTAGACGACATTCCTTTGGTATGTTATATTGGTCCAAATCACGTCCTAACACACCTAGGAGCCGTAATTCTGGAGTTGCTAAGAAGGGACTTTCATAGCTTAATCGCTTACTGCCCCGCAGATAGACACTATGAATGTAATGTCCGAAAGGATCAGCGTCTACAAGCGTAAAAGCTGGAATCCTCAATTCTTTTGATAAACGTCGTGCAAAAATTCGACTCGCGATATCTGGGGATCCCTTTGCTGTTAAAAGGATACAAGGATATCGGTTCCACCATTTCACCTCGCTCAATCGAAGCATTGCTGCATCCTTCTCAACGATGAGTAGGAATTCTGCGTCAGATTCTATAATTTCAACACGATCTAAAAAGGGAGTAATTGACCAGCCGCCGGTTCCTAACCGTGTACAATCAATCCGATCCCCACTATCTTCCAGAACTAGCCTTCCCAATACAGTTCCCTTTGCACTCGCAACAATATGTGTGGATTCGCGATTCGTTCCTAGCAGAGGAGCAATATCGTCAATCGCATTATCACTTTGTCGTTGGTCTTCGAAGAGTTTAACATCATTGTAAAAGACTTCACGTTTTGTCGCATGGATATCTTTTTCCAATAATTCATGAACAATCTCCAATACACGAACTAACCTGGTAACATCTTTTGCTGTTCGAATGCTCCCTAGAGAACGTATAGTCGTTCTTTCTCCCAGTAACAAAAGATCATTTTCTTCATCCCAAACAATGTTACCTCCACCCCGTAAAGGTAATTCCAAGGATGGTGGTTTACCCTTAATCACTCCTTTGGCTAGACCCCGAACTAGCGCATGAATTTCTTTATGAAGCATCTTCGCATCCTTTTCAGTAACAATGCGAACTCCACGTGGGAGCTTACTTCCCGTATGAGACTCATTCAAAGCTACTTGAAGTTGTTGAACCGCAGAAAATGACCCTTCCGAGGGAATAGTGTCATCTGTAAGATGACGAGCCAACGTATTATTCATCCGGGATCGACTGCGACGAGAACGTGTACTCATTCGATAGCCACCTCCTCCGTTTCCTCAATCCGAGTTGGTACAGGATTCTTAATTCCTGCAATTTTCGATATTACCTGTTCGAGTTGATGAGGTAATGCTTCCAATTGCGATTTAGGCATCTTTGGATCAGTTCGCTGAATATTCACCATCGACTTGGCAACCTGACGAGAATATTTGAGTAAGACATCAGCTCGTCTTTCCTGCTCACGACGGGCAATCACACGAACAATGTGTCGGCGAAGTTTACGACCTACCTCCTCAAAGGCGAGCTTTAGTTCCTTAAGAAGAATATCATCTTCTGCAAGTGCCTGTTTAGATTGAGCTTTGAAAATGAGATGCACAAAGGGTCCGACTACATTAGCAAATAAGCGAACAGATCCAGTAGGAAGTCCATTACTGGCAACATCAATGCGATAATTCCGCCAATTGACCGACGCAGCCGCTTTCCAGATTGCACAGTCGGAGTTATCGCGAAGTTTCGGTGTGCGATTCACAAATCGGTAAAGGACGCCAACACCTGATTCATTTGATAATTGGGGGTCATATACTGCAGCAACTTCAACAGCAAACGCTAACCCTTTACTACTTGTGGGTGGACGACTTACTGCCTCAACAAATTCAGCTTTAAAAATCTCTTGAAGTGTTTTTTGAATAACTTCTTCCCCAACCGGAACCACAGTTTCAGTCGGTGGAGCGTAATACTTCTCGGAAATGAAACTTGCATATAATGCTTTTACTTGAGCTTGAGTGAGTGTCTTCGGTGATTGGGTTGGAATTACAGGGTCATCACGACGTCGCTTTGCGGCTTTTGATATAATAACTCTGGCCTTCCTTTTACTTAATCGACAATAACTCTTTGCCAAGAAATCCACCAAGTTGGATTTGGTAGTATTCCTGAGAAGATCTTGAAAGTCTCCAATACTCGTGGAAGCGGGATGAGGCATTGCATAACTTGGTTCTCGAACGAATTCCTGAACACGTCGTGGATAGATGTGAACTTCACCATAAGGATCAATGAAAATAATGTTAACATGAGCATTCAGGTATGAAGTTTGCAGAACATACTCATCTGCATAACCTCGTCGGTAAGGAAGGTTTAGGAATGATAGCTGAAGATAGGTTCCGTGGTTAAAGGACATGGGAATCGCTGTTTCCTTTAACAAATAATCTTTCTTGTTCTTACTCGTCGTAAAGAAAATAGAGGCATAACCCTGACGTTCACTGGTATGACGTGATGCAACCACGATCGGTCGACCAGTTGTATTTTGAGCATCACTAAATGCGCTAGAAGCACCAAACCCCTGACTTCCTCTCGTTTGACAGAGTTTGAAACTTTTACTACTTGCCAGATACAGACCAAATTGTTGAAGATCACGTTTAGTCATGCCATTCCCTGTGTCAATTGCTTCGAAACTATACATAAGGAGGTTTCGACCAGCGACTTTGGAGGGTAAAATTTCAGGCATTTCCAGTTCTTGTAGCACCATAAGCAAGACTGGTTCAGTATGAATGATTCCCCGAATAGGAGTTACCAACCGTTTAATGCGTTCTGAAATCGCGGTTGCAGAAACTGGACGTCGACTTGTCTTCAAAGGTGGAGGAATTTCAGAATAATTGAGTGTTCCGGGAGGTTTAGGAAGGATGAGGGAGCCTTGTTTTCGTTTCTGGGTTTTGTTGACTTGGTCCCAGTAAAAGGTTTCAAGGGCGTCAAGAGCATTATCACTGAATTCAGCACAATACTGGGTAAATTTGTGTAGCTCCATGGAAAACCCGACTAATTGGGTGCGTTTACGGAAGAATTCAGCGACTTCTCCTCGTCGGATAACACTGGTATTATCTGTGCTTGGAGTAGCAGCAGATTTAGTTTTAGAGCTGGAATCTGACATCTTTAATACCCCGCTTTTTGATTAGCACCGACTTAAACCGATAGCCGTTCAGACTGGGGATTGGAGACCTTAAATCTTTGTGTTAAACCTAGACGTGTTAGAACGCTCCTCGAAGACACTTTCAAATCCAATTGTAGAACCGCTAGAGGAGCTGGCGCCAATGAAGGTGTAGATTGCGGGTTGTGCATTGGATGCTCAGAGCGTTTTGATTCCTTTTTAAGCGTATGGGGGGTCTGCTGGCTAACTGAATTTATTTGCAGGACTCTTTCCTAATGCTATTAACACATCACGAACGATTTGAATATCTTTTAAATATACAAATTCGTTTGGAGCATGATAATTGGTGTCCTCGCGAATTGTACCATAGCAACAGACAGGAATTCCCACTTCTGCGAGGTGGGCACCATCGTTTCCTCCTAAATCGGCAGCAATTGGCAATGGCTTCCCTACGACTTGATTAACGAGGGTAGTGAAGTGTTGGACAAATGGATGAGTTTCTTCTGTGAAATAACCTTGAATTGAATTGATGATTTTAAAATCTTCGATGGTGGTTCCCTGAGATTTAGCGATTTTTTCCATGTACTGGCATAGATCTTTCTCTGCAATCACAGGGTCTTCTTCTGGAGTAAGCCGTCGATCAAACCGGATTTCGCATTCACCTGGAATTATGTTCTCTTTTTCCCATGCTTGGATCATCGTAATTGTGAATCGACCGTGAACCTTTGGAAACGGGGATTCTGGAGGGGCCTGAATTTTGCTACGCTTTTTCGACGTTTCTTTATGGTACTCTTTGAGCTTCTCTATGAATGCTGTTGTTCGATATATCGCATTATCTGCTCTGTGTGGATAACCGCTATGTCCAGCCTCACCCTTGATTTTTATTCGACCCCATAGAGCTCCACTAGCTCCGATGCTTACGTAATTGGGAGCGCTATCGATGACCACTCCGGCATTACCTCGAATACCAAGATCGTCGAAGAGATAGCCAATGCCAGCTCGACCTCCAATCTCTTCATCAACTGTGACAAGGAGTTTGATATTCACATCTGGCTCTCCTTTAGCAAGCTCCCGCATAGCACTCATTGCAGCTATAATATTGGATTTATCATCTGCCGCCCCGCGACCATATGCGCGGTCACCGCTTACTCTTAGTTGAAAGGGTGGTGTTTTCCATTCTGTTTCATCTGCGGGCACGACATCCATATGTGTGACTAATAAAAGGTCGACTTCCGAGTTGCCATCGAGGGATATAATAACGTTGGGTCGGGATTCGCCATCGATGGTTACATCGTGACCATCTAAGACTTCGGTACCCAATCCTGCTCGTTGGGCTTCCAGGCGGATCATCTCCGAGCATTCCGCATAGCCCATTCGACTATCACTGGTCACAGTGGTATTGATCTCAACGAGTTTACGAAGGAGATTGATTTCATATTCAAGTTCGTGTTCTGCCATGACCAAAATGCCTCCAACAGGTTGAGCTAGTTCCCCTTCGGTAAAAGCATCGTGCCCGTACAAGAATTTATCCATGAACCTGTTAGGCTAGATCTTTAATCACGATTAGGATAAAAGTAAAAGTTCATTTTTACGTGATGGATTATAATTAGTAGAAGAACTGAGAGAGTTAAAATGACGAAGGAAACAAAATCTCGCAGCCGACTATATAGCTTCGTTCTCTTTAGCTTGATTGAAGAAAGCATCATTGCCATCATCGCCTTTATTCTTTTTACCGTTTTTGCACCATTCTTACTAATTCCTGGGATGATCATCGTTGCTGTAGGTCTAGTAATTTTTACAGCAGTTAAAATCTATTATTACTGGACTAGTTCATCCATTCCAGTATATGACCCGCTCATTGGTCAAGAAGGAACAGCTTTGATTGATTTTCAAGAAACGGAGTTAGGCTCTTGGACTGGAAAAATTCGAGTTCGTGGGGAGGAATGGAAGGCTCAAGCAGATGAGGCAATCACACGTAGTTCGCGAGTATGGGTACTTCGTGTTGAAGGCTTATCAGTTTATGTAACGATAACACAACCCGAATAATGTCTTTTACTCATTTGTCTGTTTCTGGGCTTGGAGGAGGGCATGGTTAGCTAATAGAAGAAAGGCGTCTTGGACACCTGTAGCTGTTGCAGCCGACGTTTCGAAATAAGGGATATTCCACCATCGTTGAAGCATGTGAGCTGCCTCTTGTGGAACAATACGATTCTCTTCAAGGTCCACCTTATTGCCTACAAGGACAATCTCACCCCGAGGGACTACGCGCCGGAAATCATTGAACCAGTTGTGGAGTGTCATAAACGTTTCTGGTTTTGTAACATCGAATACCAGGAGTGCACCGTGTGCACCACTATAATAATGGCGTCGAACCTGCTGAAAAGAAGGCTGTCCAGCAATATCCCAAATTACTAATTTTACATGTTGCCTCTGGATATCTAAATCTTGAACAGCGAAACTTGCACCAAGTGATTGTTTGTATTCAGGGGAGAAGGTGTTTTGAGTATATCGTAAAGCCAGGGATGTCTTGCCTACGGCTCCGTCGCCCATCATGACTACTTTTAAGCCAAAGTCAGTAGGCTTATCCTTGATTCGTTGATGTACATCAGTGGGAGCGAGCTTCGACACGGTTACCCTTCCCAGGCGATTCCCTAAGC
>JABXGY010000354.1 GCA_016550395.1 archaeon
ACTTGCTTCGAACCGCCCCCAACGAAATGCATGGATTCACCGACCCTCAAGAACGCAAGAGAGTAATCAAACAACTGATCCATGAGTCAAAAACACTTAATCCGATGAACGAAATCGCGAAAATCGCGCCTCGTCCACTTTTCATTATCACCGGTGACAAGGATCGAGGAATCCCTGTTGAAGGCGTTCGCCACCTCTTTGCTAAAGCCCGGGAGCCGAAGGAATTGGTTATTATAAAAGGTGCAAACCATAATCTTTCCAATCCTCTCGCGTATGAACAGACCACCGACGCGATCATCGCCTGGTTCAAACGCCAAGTCCAATTATCAGTCGTGTGAATGAATTAGTACGAGGATAAAACCTACCCATTCCTTTCATTTTTTGACAACTCCCCTTATTCACTGGTTTTTTTTCGAACCCCTGAGTTTACGGAAGTTTTTAGGGATGAACTTACCGCCTTTCCTGGGTGATTGACATGATTCACTGCCCACACTGCGAAAGGAAACTACCTAAACAAATTGAGGTATGTCCAACTTGCGATACTCCAATCAACAGACTCATCAAAGAACCTGAAGACCACGGCTTCCTTTATCTCGTCGTCAATCAGATAGATATCCCAAATGATTGCTAGACTAACTAATCTTTACAAAATTGGTGAGTAAAGTAAGTAAGTTCTTTGTCACCTCACACCTGCTAGAGATAGAACTCGATTCATCCATTACTTCTTCGAATCATACTCTTGAGCTGATTACTATTTTGTTAGTTAAAGATTAAAGGTGTGGAGAAAATCAGGTCAATTATGAGTAACTTCGATATAGTCAGGGATTGGTTGTTGGAAGAAAATTATCCCTTGACGCGATATAATACCCTAATCGAATTGCTCGATCGTCCTCCAAATGATTCCGAAGTTCAGGACAGCCTTACACTAATGCTGAACACCTCACCTATCCAAAATATTATCCGGAAACAACAATCCGATGGTGGCTATGAAACAAAGGCAATCATCAAGAAATACGGACGCTGGGAAGGTGAATATGGATATATTCCCAAATACAAGGCTAGCACTTGGGAAGCTCTCTTTCTTGCTCAAGCCAATCTACCACCGAATGAACCCCATATTCAAGCCCTCGGAAACTACATTTTAAAGAAAGTCTATAACAAACAAATCGGACATTTTCTCATCGGTCCCTGTCTGAATGGACGGATGATCTGGGTGCTTTCAAAATTTGGGTTTGGTAATCGATCTGAAGTTCGTTCAAGCTTTGAATTCTTCGTGAAGTATCAACGGTTCGATGATGGTGATTATATGCCAAGTGGCAAATGGACTTCATCATTCGGTCGATTTTGCTGGGGGAAGGCAAGCTGCTATGCGGGAGTAAGCGAAATCCTTCGTGCTATGACGGTTGTTCCAGAGACGTTTTGGACCCCTGAAGCAGTGGAAATGAAGCGACAAGCGATTGACTTCATGCTCCGGCATCGTGTTATTCATCGACGGTTAATAGCTGGAAGCAAAGGGTTTGCATCGAAATCTGATTACCGATTGGGTAAATCTGATTGGTTACTTCGGTTCAAAACTCCAAATATTTTACCAGATGCAATTGACAACATCACATCCTTGTTGATGTTAGGGGTCAAGGACGCAGCTCTGCATGATCCGATAGAAAGAATTGTTGCAAAACAGAATTCACGGAACCGCTTCGTTGTTGAGTATGCACCTTCTAATGTGTATGGGCGATGGGGGAAGGTGGGGGAGGAGAATAAGTGGATAACCTTTCGTATTTTGCGCATGCTCAAATTGGCAGGAGCTCAGGATTTACTTGGATAAAAGGAAACTCCTAACGAGGGTTAGATAGATATGGACTAAAGGTTAGCCTGCTGAGTCACAGGGGAATCGATAGGTTCCAGAGTCTGTTCTCTCTTTTGTAGGAGCATCTGAGCTGTGGTTAGGTGTTTTTCATATTCATCGTAATTTGAGACTGCTAAGGGGTTATTCACCGGAAAGGGTAGACTTTCTACCACTGTTTTTGTTAAGTCATGTACAAAGAATCGCCCTCTCTTGGTAACTTCATTCCCCTTTACATTTCCTGCTAGTTTTAATAGAGAAAGCACAAACTTGATGCTCCTCGGCATTTCCTGAATTACCTTTGGGTCCAATCGAAGGTTATACAACTCATGCGCAAATTTCCGCCAATACTCAGAGTTTTCATCTACAGTCGTTCGGAATGCCTTTGCTTTTCCATTCTGTATCGTATCTAAGTACAACGCTAACGGTGGATTCACCATCTGCAGCCCCCCCACCTTACTAAAGGCTGCAGCACCAAATCCCAGATAATCAATCACCAGCTCATCTCGAGCCGAATCATAAATTTTCTTCGTCTTAGAAAATACCCATACATTTTCTCGGAAATAACCATGCCCATCTAGAATCTGTCCCGCCTCTTCAATGAGATCAAACATGCTTCGGGAATCCATTTCCGGCGCAACCCGAACTCCAGGGATCTCCATAAACGGATACGTTGTAATCTGCTGGGGATTAATCACACCAATGCGATTTACATCAAAGAGAAAATCCTCAGGCGATTGTTTGGGCAGCCCAACCATCAAATCCACATTCACTGTCAAGCCTAGCTCTTTCGCAAGATCCACAACAGACTGAATGTGAGCTTCATCTGCTTTTGCCCGGTTCACAAGCTGCAGTGTGTCTGGTTTTAAGGATTCGACACCGGTGCTTAATTTCTCGACACCTAATTCACGAACCTGTTGAAGATACTCTGGTGTAAACTGCAACGGATTCCCCTCCATTCCAATATTCGCTAAATCGACATGCTCATGTAGCGCGTTGAGAATACGACCAATCTCTTTGGGGCTTAACAAATTGGGGGTTCCTCCACCAATGTATACCCACTCCACCTTTCCTTCTACGCCTCTGGTGCGAATTTCTTTTTCAATGGCTTTCAAGTAGAGGTCTTTCAATTCTTTACGATAAACTACCTTATGGAATGGGCAAAATGCACAGAGTTGTTCACAAAAGGGTACGTGAATGTAGATTCCTACATGGTCCGTGTGAATTTCATTCCAGTCGATATTAGAAAAGGTAAACTTGATTTTGGAAAAGCTGTTAGCAAGTCGACGGTTAGCGATACGATTCAACATGGTAT
>JABXGY010000355.1 GCA_016550395.1 archaeon
AAAAAAATTTGTCATGAATTTACGAAATTTATAGCTAGTAGTAGAGGGTGTTACACTTGAAATTATCATGGACAGAAATATTAACCTCGTTATCCAATTTCAGTGCAAAATCAAGTAACATAGTGAAAGAAAGAAACAAACAAATCGTGGTCAACCCAGATGTCTTTTAACGAGTTTTTCATACAAGTAGTAACATTTCGGAAAAACTGCAAACACAATGTTAGGTGAAATTTTTATTGGTGTCTATTATTAATTCTACGACTGAACTTTTCGTGGTCTACCTCTAGTGCGAATTTGAACTGGTGATCGATTTTCATCTCTACAAAGCTTAAGATTATTCACATGAACAGTTACATTAGAATTCTTAGAGTCACACAGTACATAGTTTAAATCCGAAATTTTACGTTTCACAGTGAAGGGGCCCTGCCATATTGGTGAGAGCTTAGGACTGCGACCCTTTTTGGCTATGGGCTTTCTCCAATACACTAAGTCTCCTTCACTGTACGATTCCTTAATAGATCTAGTCTTAGCATTATCATAGTCTCGCTGACGCTTTGCAAGAGATTTTTCACAGTTCACTCGGATGGAAGATCTGGTTACCTGCATTTTCTGAAAAAGCTCATCAAGGGAATTCGGCGCATCTTGTTCTAATGTAAGGGAAGGGGGCCTGATGATATCTAGCGGCAGTTTCAATTTTCTGCCTTGCAAAGCTTCAGCTGGACTGACTCCTATACTATCATTAACGCTCGATCTATACGAATAAAGTATCAGAGGAATATGTTGCGGCCAGTCACGTTGATTTTCATCAACGTAATTACGTACCATATTGAGGAGGGTGCGGTTAAATTTCTCCACCATGCCGTCCGTTTGTGGGTGGAATGGACTTTTCAGAAACGAACTGTACACCTTGATCGGTAATTAATTCGGAAAAACACCCGTATCGCGGAATTATTTCATTAGTTAACCATGACTGGACCGTGTCAGATTCCACTGATTTTACCGCCGTTACTTCTGGCCATTTAGTGAAATAATCTTGCAACACGATTAAATATTTTGATCCATCGTCAGCTTCTGGGAGAGGCCCTAAAATATCAATTGCAACTCTTTCGAAAGGTTCGAGCGTAGAATTTCGAATCGGCCGCAACGGAGCGGAATTTGGTGCTTTATTGTCTTTATTGATTGCGCAAGAATGACAAGCTTTACAGAAATTCTTAACATCTTTATCCAAGTTTGGCCAGAAATAACGCTCTTTTACTCGGTAAGTAAGCTTATTGATACCTTGATGACCCAAATTATCATGAAGAAAAGTCAATACATCATTTCGTACAGATTTAGGCAAAACCAGTACATTAGAATTTCCCTTAACATACATATCATTTTTACAAGTAATGTGCGAGTTCTCAATTAATTTAACCAACTGTGTGTCACTCTCAATCTCATCTTTCCACGCGGCTGTATCAGCATCAACAAAGATATTCTCTAAGAATGGAGCATTTATTTCACCAATGACAATTTCGTCCTCGTGCATTCTGCTAAGAGCGTCAGGTGCGGTATGATCTTTGCCAGCGACATGAACGGTTGTGAAATCGTAGTTTTCTAAGAAATATGACCAGCGTCCAAGCTTGCCGGGGTGATCAAATTTTCCTTTGATCCACTCGACTGCTTTGCTATCTGTTTCGATTATGAAGTGTTTACCAATGAGATAGTGATTCCAATGTTTCACCGCAAAGATCAAACCACAGGCCTCCAGTTCTATAGCAGGATACTGTTTCTCTGTATCGTTATATTTCTTACTTGCGTACTCGATCACATGTCGGTTTTGGGTTTCCGGATTTTCTTGTTCAAGAATACAACCAACACCAAATTTTGAACTATCGACTTTAACAATGAAAGGTAGATTAGGGTTGGGCATGGCCAGAATTGGTTGAGATATTAAAGAATTTCGAAGTTTTTCAAACGATTTTTGACACTCTGCGGTCCACTTGAAAACTACATTCTTTCTGGTCAATTCATTCAGGGGTGATGCCTTAATTGCGTAATTATCCACCAATTTGCGGTAAAACCCTGTGAGTCCCAAAAATCGCTTTACTTGTTTAACTGATTTTGGCACTGGATATTTCTTTATTGTATCAACTTTACTGTCGGTCAGGGTAACTGAATTACGTGAAATTCGGAAACCAAGGAAATTTACACTATCAACAGCAATTGAGCATTTATCTTTGTTGAGTTTTAGTCCAGCTTTGTACAATGCGGAAAGAACGAGATCGAGGTGCTTGTAATGTTCCTCTTTTGACTTAGAAAATACCACAACATCATCATAATAGCCGGCGGTAAATTTTTCGAAAGGGCTGAGAATTCCCGCCATAAGCCTATTGTACGTGGCTGGCGCAGACGACAGCCCAAAAGGACAACGTTTCCATTGATATAATTTCCCATCAAATCGAAAAGCAGTCTTATGTCGGTCTTCCTCAGCAATTTCTATGTTATGAAAAGCAGCTTTTACATCTAATTTAGTGAACACAGTTGCACCTTCTAACTTATCAATCAAATCATCAGCTCGTGGGGAAGAAAATGCATCTCGTTTGCTCTTTGCATTCAAAGCTCTATAATCAATAATAACTCGCACTTCATCGGTATTTGGTTTTTTGATGAGCAACAATGGACTACAATATTCGCTATTACTAGGTTCAATTATTCCTGTTCCTAGATATTCGTTAATAACTTTACGAGCTTTAGCTTTCAAATGCAATGGAATTCGATATGACGGTAAATTAATAGGAACATTATCTGAAGTAGGAATAAAGTGCTGAACCAAATCTGTCTTACCTATTCCTCCGAAGAGTTTCTCATACTTTTCTATCATGGCCCTCGCTTGGTTGCCTGTGTCTTCTTTGACCGCTTGAGCCTCGTGATTGTCCTCGGCTAACGGCTCTGCGCGCCCCTTGCTTCCTTCAGGTTTTGAGTGGCTGTCTGCCACGTCGTCCGTCAGGAATGCCACGTCATCGATGAAGTCGATCTTCGCCACCACCGGGTAAGACTGATGTCCAGCCGAGGGTTGAGCGTTGAAGGGGATGTTTTCTCCAAGTGATCGAGCTTCGACGTAACGCTCTCTCAGGTGGATGACACCGTCCATCTTCTGCTCCATGAGATCAGCGCCCAAGTATGGTTTTGAGACGTCCGCAATATGGAAATCATGATTTCCGATCCTCCCTCCCTCCAAAGTGGAGACCGGGAGTCGTACGGTACCATATGACTTCAAGGTGCTACCGTCGGCCAGGGTCAGAGGAAGATCGGAAGTATGTGTCGGCGTGTAGCGGCTTGCTGGCAGCACACACACTCCTGCCCCTGTATCCAACAGCAATTCTTCGACAACATCCCCCAAAAGAAGTGGGAGATAATATGTTGCTTGAACAGTGTTGAGAGGGTTGCCGTATTTTTGGTTGGAATTTTGGTAGCTGACCGTTCGTTGAGGGCAGTTTCTTGCGAGATGACCGACCTTGGAGCAATTGAAGCAATGCGCTGGGGAATTCGGGAGACTGGGACGTCGGTAGGCGCCATTGACGACATTCGCTGGTCGCTGAGGGCGAGCGGGGAAGAACCGAGGCTGGTCCATTGCCCTACTCTTTTTCATGCTCTCAAACAGGATCGCAGAATTCACAGCCTCGTCGATCTTGCTATTTTGAGCCGTCATAAGAAATTGCTGGTAGTCATCCGGCAAAGAATAAATGAAAAAATCCCGAGTGAGGGCATTTTTAGTGGCTGCGCAAAACTTAGGATAGGATTTCTCGAGGAGGTCCACTATGCGATCGCGAAACTCCTGCATCGATTCGCCTCTGTTGTATCTGAGTTTGACGAAGTTTCTACAATTACTTTCCCGGTATGGCTCATTTTCGCCAAGTACAGCCTTCTTGATCCGGGCAAACGAAGAAAGGGTAGCGTCGGAAAGACCATCGACACTTCTGTTACCCACCTCTAGCATCGCTGGGAAGACATGCGCCATTTGGCTATCATCCCACTTATTTCTTCTGCTGATTCTCTCAAAGTACGAAATATATTCTGCCATAGAATCTGTTGACTTCTTAGGCATCGGCTCCTGCGACGTTGAAGCCTCCATCTTGCTCTCAATCACGGTAGATCGTAGGCGTACCAAAACACTAACGGCAGGCCACGAAAACGACGATTCCGCAAAATCGACTAAAACACTGTTGTCACAAAACACTGTCACAAACACGTGAGTTTGAAAACCGCTGCCACCACTTGTAGCGTTGCTATCAGTGGGTATTGAGAGATTGTTCCGTTTTCTATACTTTATTCGCCAAACATATGGCAATTAAGGGAACTCAACCGAAGTTGTGCTCAATGAGATTCCCGTGGGCGATCTGAT
>JABXGY010000356.1 GCA_016550395.1 archaeon
GGAAGCTGCCAATCAAATGTTTTCAACTGGTGCCTTCTTTAATCGACCGTATGGGGAATTATCTGATCTAATCTATCCTCACTATCCAGATACGGTTAAAGCCCTAAAAATTGTTAAAAAGATTTTTGACCCACTAAACGTGATGTCTCCGGGCAAGTTATGTTTTTCGGAGGTGACTGAATGAATTTATCTAAATATGAGTACGAAATGGAGAATTGTTTTAGGTGTTCTCACTGTAAATATATCCCCTGGCCAGTGCTGAAGAGCAAAAGGTTTTCGCAAGTTTGTCCGTCCATTACACGTTATAATTTCCATGCTTATTCAGCCTCAGGAAAGATCGAAATGGCACTCGCACTCCATATTGGGCGATTAAAAGAATGGACGCCTGGCATGCTCAAAATACTATATACATGCACAATGTGTGGCGCATGTCAAGTCTCCTGTTACCCGAACAATTTCTTAACGGATGTGGAGGGCATACTTGAGACGTTGAGACAGAAGGCAGTCGAGGACGGTGTGGGACCTATGTTCCAACATAAAGCTTTCACGAAATCCATTGAAGAAGAACACAACCCATACAACGAGCCCCACGAGGATCGTTCAAATTGGATGCCTGAAGGCATAGAAGTTAAGGAAAAAGATGATTTACTCTATTGGGTTGGATGCACGTCATCATACCGCAGGAAGGAAATCGCTCAAGCGACCGTGAAGGTGTTAAATAAAATCGGGGTCGATTTTATGCTTCTCAAAGATGATGAGATTTGTTGTGGTAGTCCAGTCTACAATACCGGACAGAAAGAGCTAGCGAAAAAGATGGCAAAAGATGTTGTTGAAAGGATTCGTAAATCTGGGGCTAAAAAAGTGTTAACAGCTTGCGCTGGGTGTTATGCAATGTTCAAGGCCAAATATCCGAAGCTAATTGATGATATTCCATTTGAAATTATAAGTTTAGCGGAAATATTGGATCAAAAGTTGCAAGATGGCAAATTAAAGTTCGCAAAAAGTGTCCCGATGAAAGTTACCTATCACGATCCTTGTCATATGGGACGAATGAGCGAATATATCCCAGAGTGGGACGGAGAATGGAAGTTGACGGGCCCTCATATCTATGAACCCGTTCCTGAGAAGTTAGTCAGACTTGGTCTTGGAGGGTGTTATGATCCACCAAGAAGGGTGTTAGAATCCATTCCAGGCCTCGAATTTGTCGAGATGGAGCGTATTAGGGAATATGCATGGTGTTGTGGGGCGGGAGCTGGTTGCAAATCAGCATTCCCAGATTTTGCTCTATGGGCGGCTTCCGAACGTTTAGAAGAGGCGAAAGCCACCGATGCCGAAATACTAGTTTCAGCTTGCCCATTTTGCTCAACCAACCTAAAGGATGCAATTGAGCAAAACCACGAAAAAATTAAGTTTTATGATATTGCGGAAATTGTATTAATGGCCTTAGAAGGCACTTCTGGAGGTGGAGAATCCAAATGACGCTCCCTGAAGAAGCTTATTTTGATTTAGAAACGGTAGTTGGACCTGAGAACATCAGTCAAGAACCTGCGGTTCTGGATTCCTATTGTTGCCATGCAACTAATGCAGGAATCCCAAGGCAAGGATTAGGGGTAGATATCTGGTGGAAACGAGCTGATGCCATCGTTCTTCCAGGATCTACCAAAGAAGTCCAACAAATAGTAAATATATGCAACCATTATGGGGTTAAATTCAAAGCGCATTCGACTGGACAACTGCCAATCGGATTTGCACAGTCAAAAACAAACGCGATCACCATAGACCTGCGTAGGATGAACAGAATAATCGAAATAAACGAACAGTTCATGTACGCTTTAATCGAACCTCATGTGACTCAAGCCGAACTATTCATCGAA